>NZ_FR878173.1:0-29550 GCF_000434315.1 Eubacterium sp. CAG:156
GTCTACTTTAGAGGTATCATATCAAAACTTTGCGGTCGCTTTATGTTTTGATGTTTAAGTTTTTGATAAAGAAAATGATATTTAAATTTTAATGAGAAAAAAAGGAAAATGTAAATAGATGGATAATAATTGTATTTTAGTTATATTAAATATAAAAATTTATTAAAATGTGTTCGGTTTTATGTTCAAATATCGTTTATAATATAGGGGAGAAATTTTACTAGTGAAAAAGGAATTGCGCAATTGAAGATTAACAATGAGAAAAAGAAAAGGGAGATAACCGGTTGGTATGAAAAATATTACCGTATTATGAGGACTAGAGCATATGAGATAGTGAGAGATTATCATATAGCCGATGATATGGTAAGCGAAGCATTTATAAAAGTGTTTAATAATTATGAAGAGATACGAAAACTTGAGGAACCTCAGATTGCGTTTTATCTCATCAGTATAATCAGAAATATTTCAATTGATTATACAAGAAAGCAAAAACGCGAAAATGCACATGTAAACTTGGGATTTGAAGATAATGAAATCGAAAAAATACCTGATGATGATGAAAGCAAATATCCGGAAATAATTTATGCAAGAAAAGAATTGCAGGACAATTTGAAAAAATATATGGATAAATTGTCACAAAGGGATGCGGAGTTGATTGTGTATAAGTACTTGTGGAATATGAGCGAAAAAGAAATAAGTGAGATGTTTCATATAAAGCAGGAACAGGTTCATGTATATGTGGGAAGAGCAAAAAAGCGTCTTTTCAAGATTATTAAAAAAGAGATGGAGATATAGTAATGAAGATGAGAAATGAAAGAGGGTTTGAGCAATTATTAAAAAAAGCATCTTCAACATATGTTGAAGAAAAAGGTGAAAAAATCATTGAGGAAGCAAATCAGTTAAATAAACAGAGTGGGGAGCCGCTACCTGAAAATTATACAAAGTTTATGGATGATTTGTTTACTGATAATCAAAAAGTGCAATTCAACAAAAGTAAAGAAAAAAAGAACGGAATTCCCCTGTTTTACAAGGCAGCGGTAGTTGTTGCAGCAGTTATGATTGTATTTAATATATCTGTTGTATCAGTACCGGCTATGAGAAGCGCAACTTTAGGATTTCTTGTTAAGGAGTCAAAAATAGCTACACAGATTCAGTCTAATGATGCTAATAAAGAAAATAACTCATGGTTAAATAAGGACAAGTTTGATATTGAATGGACGGAAGAATACAATGTAATATATTTGCCAGAAGGATTTAGTGCATTAACGTTATCGTGTAGCACGCTATCAAGATACATAGAATATGCAGACGGAAATGACAATAGTATTACACTTGGGCAGAATATTGATACTACAACATATTCAATAGATACGGAAAACGCAAAAGTAGAATATTTGGACATCAATGGAAAGAAAGCTATGTATGTTGAAAAAGAGTATGAGGAAATTGGAAATACAAATAAGTTGTTATGGAAAGAGGATGATTATTTTATAGGATTAGATGGAATCGGAGTTACCAAAGAAGAATTGGTTAAGGTAGCGGAGAGTGTGAAAAAAACTAAAAATTAAGAGGAGGAAATTTTAATGAAAAGATTTAGGAAATTTTTATGTTTATTTTTGGGAGTTGTAGTAATGATGTCATATACAAATGTAGCAGCACAGGAATTACAGAATGCGGATATAGAGGCAATATCACCAAGATATACTAATATGAGTTGGATTACTTCAACATTAGGAATTAGTGGAAATAAGGCTACATGTGAAGGTATATGTAAAATGACAGATAATAAAACTTGTGAAATAACAATGACATTACAAAGATGTACAAAGAGTGATAAGGCATATACACCATATAGAACATGGACACAGACTTTTTCAGGAACAGGAAAGAAAACACTGTCTAAAACAGTAGGTGTTGATTCAGGTTATTATTACAGAGTACAGGTCGTTGTTAAAATTTATTCAGGTTCTAAATTAGTAGAAGCAGGAGCAAAGTATAGCAGTGAAGTTTGGCATTAATGCATATAGGTGTGGCAGATATACTGTAACGTTACGTTAAAAAGTTGAAAATTAAATACTAAAGATTGTATTGTGAATAACATTAAAACATAATCCTTAAGCATAACCAGGTGTGTCATATAGAATCTCACTTATCGGAAAGGTTAATGCTTAAGGATTTTTTTAGGTAAATGTGATAATGTTTTAAGGAGGTCAAAGATGAGAAAGCTAATTAAAAAGGTATGTGCAGTTGTTGTGGCAAATGCGATTTTAATTTCAGGATTAAACATCAATTATGTATCGTGTGTAGCAAATGCTAATCAAGATAAAATTGTGCAAAATGAAATTAACGTTACAGCAAGTCAAAAAGAAGAAGCAAAAGAACAAGATAACAGAGTTAATAATCAATTAAAATCTACAAAGGAAAGTAAAGAAAAAAATAAAAATCCACAAGTAGTAAAGGAATTAAAAGAATTAAATACAGCAAATTCAACAACATATTTATTAAGTAATGGTGATAGAAGGTTAGAAATATATAGTGAGGATATTCGTTATAAAGAAAATGGAAAGTATGTAAAATATAATCCTGAATTAAAAAAGGTTACGGACAGTGAAAAAGAGGTAATAAAAAAAGAAATTCAAGAAAAAGATATTAAAGCAGATTATGAATATGTAAATATCGCAGGAGATGCAAAGCACTATTTTCCTAATAAATTAGAGGAAGAAAATCCTGTAGCTTTGATGAAAGGCAAACATAGAATATTATTTTCACCTATAAATATTGAGCAAATTAATTTGCAAAAGAAGACTGTGTTAGAAAGTATAGACAGTACTGTGTTGCCATTAAAACTAAATAAAGAGAGTGTAAAGAATACTAGCTTGGTATATAATGCCGGAAAGCAGATATCGTATAAATATACATCATTAAATAGTGGGATTAAGGAAGAAATAATATTATCAGAAATTCCTGAAACAAATGTATTTGAATTTAAATTACAGCTTAAGGATATGAAAGCAGAAGAGTATGAGGAACAAAAAGAAATTAGATTTTTTGATAAAAAGTCAGGAAAATTAATTGCATATATAAGTCAACCAAATATAAAGGATGCGAATAATGAATTAGTATATGATTCAATTCATTATGAAATGGAAAGTCTTAAAAAAGATGAGTATATTTTAAAAGTTGTAGTTGAAAACGAATATTTAAATTCAAAGGATATTAAATATCCTATAACAATAGATCCAACAGTAAGTTGGTTTAATGATAGCCTTCAAAGTGCAAGTGTAACAAACTTTGAATATTCAAAAAGTTTTAATTTAAAACATACAAGTGTAATTCAAATATATAACAAAGCAAAATACGGACAACATATATATGCTGAAGATATGTGTTATATAGATACAAGTGGAATTGATTACAATACTGGAATGGCAGGTTCATCATCTATGTTTTATGGCTCGGATGTGAAAAGTGCTTATTTGAGAATAACAGAAAAAGATAACATATATACAATTGGAAAGAGTGGAAGTGGTACATTTGTTTCAGGAAATGTTGAAGTAAGAAATCCAAATAGTACATGGAATCCAAATACTATTACTTGGAATAATCACCCACCCGTAGAAGATAGAGTGTGGTCGCAGTTTAAATGTACCGGGATTTCAAATACAGTACATAATGTTGATTTAAAGGATTGGGCTCAGGCAGTTGCAGATAGAAGTATAGGTAATAACGGATTGGCATTAAGATGTGTAGAAGAGGGAACCGGAGCTAATTTTTATACATCATCTTTACAAAATTTAAACTATATGAGACTTGCAATAACATATGAAAATCCACATATTGGTGAAAAAGATAATTATGCTTATGAAAAATTTGACACACCAAATGGAAGTGGAAAAATTGAATTGTCTCAAGGAAATTTTATGTATAAGCAGAATGATTTTTCATTACCTACACCACAATTGGGATTAGAAATAAGCAGAACATATAATTCGCGAAATACGGAACAATCAAACTTTGGCATAGGATGGACTTGTGAATATGATGCACATATAAAAAAGGATTTAAGATCCACAACATATGTTGATGGTTCAGGAGCAATATATGATATGAAAAATAAAAGTGAAACATCTTATATTTGTGATGAAAATCCTGATATATTGTTAGAAGAAGATAACAAAGTGATAACAAGAACTATTTCAGCTACAGACACAAAACCATCAAGTACAATAAGTTTCGTTGCAAAATATGTCCTTACAGATAAAAATAAGACAAAAAGATATTTTGATGAAGACGGTAAATTAATATTAATAGAAGAGTCAAATGGAACTTATATATATATAAAATATCATTCAACGGTAGGATTAATACAATCTGTTTATTCTGATAAGGGACGGAGCATAGATTTTGAATATTCATATTCTGATGGACAATATTATATTAGTAAAACAATTTTAGAGGATGGTTCATCATTTAACTATACTTATACGAACAAGAGACTTACAAGAGTTGTTCATAAAGGAAATGAGGGAAATGAAATAACATATAATTACGAGTACAATGCAAATGGACAAATGAGCAAGTTATTTGACGCGGTTGGAAATATCTATCAATTAGAATATGACGGAAAAAGTGTGAGTAGTGCAATTTATCCGGACAATTCGAGAATTGATGTGTATACGAATTATGAACCATTAAAAACAAGGGTATATACCAAGAATGCGAATAATATGATATTACATTATGAGCAGTATGAGTTTGATGAAAGTGGAAAAGTACTAAAGTGTACGAATGATGTAGGGAATGTAACTACATATGCATATAATGGAAGTTTGTTAACAAATACAACAGAAGAAGTTCAATATCATGAATTAATTGATAACATAGTGAAAACAATTACACCAACAGGGAAAAATGGGGATAAACAGTTAGAAGAAAAAAAGGAATATAATGAGGAAGGAAACATAATAAAAGAAACAGACGAAGAAGGAAATGTAACTGAATATACATATGGAGATATACAAAATCCTAATTATGAAACTAAAATAAAGACAACAACGGCAACAGGAAAAGTTATTGATGAAATTGCATTTGAGTATGACAGTGAAGGAAATCTTGTTAAGGAAACAGATTATATTGAAAAAACCGTAACAACATATGCTTATGATAGTGATGGCAATGAAATAGAAAATGTTGAAGTTTTAATTGATAAAAATGCTAATTTCAATAATGTAAGTAGTGCAGATATATCAAAGGGATTGGAAAATTCACAAGATACAGCAACATATAATAGAGATGGTAACGTGACAACTGCAAATACTGTATCCGGAACTATGAAGTTGACTGAACAAAATACATATGATGCGTTAGGAAGAATAAAGACGACAACAGATGAAAAAAATGTAGTAACTTCTTATGGCTATGATGAGTTTGGACGAAATAATAACACAATTGCAACAATTCCGGGAAAAGGAACAGAAACAACAACTACAGTTTATGATGCAAATGGGAGAATTATTGAAGAAACAGATAAGTCCGGCAGAAAAATGAAATATACATATGATAAAATGGGACGCGTTACTTCAAAAACGATAATTTATGGAAATGAACAACGTACAACTACGACAACTTATGGGTACATGGATAACTTCTATATTATTGTGGGAAATGGAACAAATAAAAGAATTCCAACAGTGTATGTTGTAACAGAAAAGAATACAAATAATGAAGTTGTTTCAAGTGTATATACGGATGCCTATGGACAAAAAGTACGAGAGGAAAGCAATGGCATATGTAAAGATTATACATATGATAGGCAGGGAAATGTATTTACAACGTATACAAGAGGAGTTAGTGGTACGAATCCTATAGCACCTAAGTTAACAGTTACTGTATATGACAAATATGGAAGGTTAACTAATACTATTGAAAATCCAATTTACAGAAATGGTGCATTTACAGTAGATGCAACGCAATCAATTGTTAAAACAAATAAGTATAATGAAAATGGAAATTTAATAGAGGAAACAGATGGTAAAGGAAATAAAACAATATATGAATATAATGAGGAAGGGAAACTCATAAAAGTAAAATTGTCAGATGGAACAGAACCGGCAAATGAGACTTTTTATGCATATGATATACAAAATAAAGATGCATTAGGAAATATTATTACAACAAAAGATACTACAACAAACGCATTGGGAAATATTTCAGAATCAATATATAATGGTGCAGGTCAGTTGTTATCTGTAGAAGACAAAAATACAACAAACAGTATAAAAACATCATATGATTATGATAATAGTGGAAATAAAATAAAGGAAACATTTTCAGATGGAAGTTATATAAAATACACATATGACAAGAAAAATTTACTGTTGTTGAAATATGAATATAATTCAAAAAATGTATGGACTAAATTGTCGCATTATGAATACAATGAAGATGATAAACTAACAGTAGTGCAGGATTATAATGTAACAAATAACACTCCAAAGACTTACCGATATACAAAATATGAGTACGACGGTTTAGGAAGAATGGTAGGGTACTCAGAAATTAATGGAAAAAGCCAGCCTACGGAAGAGGAAGTCAATGCCAACAAACTTGTTTACAAATATGACATAGAAGACAAGCTAATAGAAATAAGATACCCGAATATTGTGAAAGACAAGCTTAAAGGTATAAAATTTGAATATAACAATTATAAATGGCTAGTAAAAATAAAGGGAATAATTAGTGAAAATGGAGAAGAAAGATTACAGGATATCAGAAACTACGAATACTATAATGATAGTAAAATAAAAATTATCAAAGATTATAGAGACTTTTTAAACCTATCTGACGGATATGTTCAAAAATCATACGAATATGACATATTTGACAGAGTAACAACGATGACGTATGTCGATAGTATAAATTTAAACAAAATATTAGAGCAATATACATATGGATATGATAAGAACAGCAATATAACCACAGAGAATATTATTAACGATTATCCTACAGATGAAAATGAAAAAGTTAATGAAACCAGAACATATACATATGATAATTTGAATCGAATGATTGCATCTAAGAAAACAGATAATTTAAGACAAACGGAAATTAATACAACATATACATATGATAAAGGTGGAAATTGTACTAAGGTTGATGAAAATGGAATAATAACTAATAATACTTACAATGGATTAAATCAATTAGTACAGAGTGAAGTTATAAAAAATAATGTTAGAGATTCATATACAGTATATACATATGATGCAAATGGAAATCAAATATTAGAACAGACAAAAGATGCAACATCAACAATAACAGAGATTGTACAGAAAGAATATGATGCAAACAATCAGTTAACAAAGGTTACATGCAGAAATGGAAATACAAGTGGAAAAATAAAGTATACACAGGAAAATACATATAATTATGACGGAAAAAGAATTTCTAAAAATGATAATGGTGCAGTAACTAACTATTTTTATCAGGGAGAAGTTGTATTATATACAACAGATGAAAGTGGAAATGTTACAAGTCATAATATTATAGGACCTCAGAATAATATTATTGCGACAATACGTTATGAAAATGAGGGTGAGCATTCATATTTTTATAACAAAGATATACGTACAAGTGTATCCAATATAATAGATGAAAGCGGACAAGCGATAGCAAGTTACAAATATGGAGATTATGGAAAAACAACAAAGGTCGGAAATTTAAATTTCTATAATGAAATATGCTACACATCAGGAGTATATGATGAATTAACAGGACTTTATTATTTTAATTCAAGATATTATAACCCTGATACAGCTACATTTATTACGCAAGACAGTTACAGAGGAGAGGCAGATGACTATGAAACATGGAATTTGTACGCATATTGTGGAGGAAATCCTATTAGTTATGTAGATCCGAGTGGACATAAAAAAGAAAAGATATATGGAGTTGTATTAGAAGTAAAGACTACTAAAACAGATAAAGAAAAGACTAAGTTTGTTAAAGCTTTATATAGAATTTCAAATAAAAATAAATTTAAAGACAAATACAAATTATTTAAGATAAAAGTTGCAAGACAAGTATTGGTTGCACAAAGTGCTTGGGAAAGTGGATATGGAACTAGCAATTTGGCAGTAAATAATAATAATTTATTTGGGTTTGTTGGCAAAAAGTATGACTCTATTAAAGATTCGATAGAAGCATATGCATGGCAATTAAATAATGGAAAACAAAGAGGCTATAAAAAAGCAAGAAAATATTTGAAAAAAAATAAGAAAGATGCAGTGGGATATATTGGAAAATTTGCAGGGACATATTGTGTTTCATCATCACCGGAATCGTACACAAATACTATAATGAATATGATTAATTATATAAAAAACAGGGGAGTATGGAGATGATAGTTATAAATATGCTAATTTTAACATAAAAAAATAATTAGTTATTGAGAATTTTAATTGTATAGGGCAAGGCCATGTTTATAAAGGCGAGGTTTTTGTAAAGAAAAAACGAGGCTTTAATAAACAAATAAACCACCGGCTATGCCGGTGGTTGTGATTACAATTGAAAATGCATAATGCATACATAATTAACATGTTTATAGAAAGAAACGGAGACTAATATGAAGAAAATATTAACTATAATGACTATATCGATAATAGTCTTAGTTGGTTGCGACACATCAGAAAATATCACAACTAAAAAAGAAAAAATAAAAACGTCAACAGATTATTATAAAGATGAGATTAAGAAAATGACTGATAAAGATATATATAAAATGATTGTTGAGGATTATGATAACGACGGCGAAAAAGAAGCTTTTATTTTAGTTAATAAAGAGGAGGATAAAGAAAATAAATTTGAATTATGGTTTTTAGGTGGGAAAAATAGTCAAAAATTGTCGGATGAATTTGTTGCAACAGAAGATACAACAATTGAGTTGTTTATAAAAAATAAAAACTATATTATTTTTAATGTTGCACAATTAAGGCAGAATGACAGCATGTATACAGAAATATATAAAGTAAAAGAAAATAAGGCAGTAAAGGTTTTTAAACAAAATAAGATAAATTTATTTTTAGAAAACGAAGAATTATATGCATATGATTATTCATATTCTGTGCTACAGCCGGAATTTAATGAATGGATGAGTTTGTCTCAGCAAAAGTATCATATTAAATGGAATGGCAAGAAAGAAATGTGTCAGGACTATGATGTTAAGACATTATCGGAAGAAAAATTTAGCAAAATTTCTAAAGCTGATGATGTAAAAAATTTAATAAAAAAACAAATTAAAAAAAGATATGGAAAAAAGACTACAAATATTGAGTACAAGTATTTTGAAAGAGAAGATAAAAGTGTAGATATTAATATTATTGTAACGACAAAGGACGGAAGTAAATATAAATATTATGTTTCTACATCTGTAATTAACAATACATTAGGAACAAATATAATAATGAGTGAAGGCAATAAAGAAAAATACTTATTTAAAAGTTTAAATGAGCTGACTAACTAATACAGAATAAAAATATAATTGTATATTTCTAGACATATATGATGAGAAGAAATATTGATGCATGAAAAAACAGAATTTACCAAAATAAACATATATACTGTTTTATATAACTTAGTTTAGTAAGGGAGAAAAGATATATATTCGTATGTGGAAATTTATAATGATGCAGCAGTTTTATCAATCTTTTTTTCTATCGAAAAAAAGAACTTACAAGCAGGTTTGCAAAAAATTATGTGGATTATAAAAAATCTAAGAGAAAATATATCGCAAAGGGATATAGATATGAATATGACTTTTTTCACGGACAACCTATGGTTTTGGCTAGAAGACTCCAATGAATTAAACTTTCAGATGGGATATGATTTCATAAAGAAAAAAGAATTATTAACAATCAAAGAAAAAATTAAGGAAAATAAAAAAATAGATTATTATCGTTTGAGAGAAGTATCAAATGTTATATTCAGAAATCAAAACATTTCTTTGATTGTAATGGGTGATGCAAAGGGATTGACGAGGCAGAGGTTGAAAGAGTGGTTGGAAATATAGACAATTCAGCTTTCAATATTGACAAATAATCATAAAAATAATACACTCATAGTAATTGGCATAATTAAACGCAATGAAGAGAAGAGTACATGGGAATACAGTTTACAGAGAGTCTGATTAGGTGAAAGCAGACAACAGGTTGAACTATGGAAGATGGACTTGGAGCGGCATGGGCGAGCATAAAGTAAACCTGTGACGGATACACCCGTTAAAGTGAAATGAGATTTGGATATAGTTTTGTTAGTGGATTAAGAATAGTATTTGAATACAGTAATTAATGATACTAATATCTGAATAAAGTAAAGTGGTACCACGAAGTTAAAGCACTCTCGTCTTTGCATAAAGAAGAGAGTGCTTATTTTATATGAAAAGGAGTTTATTTGAAATGGAAAAGAAACCATATTATTTGACAACAGCCATTGCTTACACATCAGGTAAGCCACATATTGGAAACACATACGAAGCAATCCTTGCAGACAGCATTGTACGTTATAAGAGACAGCAGGGTTATGATGTAAGATTCCAGACAGGAACAGATGAACATGGACAGAAGGTTGAATTAAAGGCAGCAGAAAAAGGTGTAACACCAAAGGAATTTGTAGATGAAGTATCAGGAGAAATCAGACGAATTTGGGATTTGGTTGGAACATCATATGATAAATTTATAAGAACAACAGACGAAGATCATGAACAACAGGTTCAGAAGATTTTTAAGAAATTATATGATCAGGGCGATATTTACAAAGGTGAATACGAAGGAATGTATTGTACACCATGTGAATCATTCTTTACAACATCACAGTTAGTAGATGGCAAATGTCCTGACTGTGGAAGAGAATGTACACCTGCAAAGGAAGAAGCATATTTCTTTAGAATGAGCAAATATGCAGATAGATTAATTGAACACATCAATACACATCCTGAATTTATTCAGCCGGAATCAAGAAAGAATGAAATGATGAACAATTTCCTTCTTCCGGGACTTCAGGATTTATGCGTATCAAGAACATCATTTAAATGGGGTGTTCCTGTAGACTTTGATCCAAAGCATGTTATTTATGTATGGATTGATGCATTATCAAACTATATTACAGGACTTGGATACGATGTAGATGGAAATCACAGTGAATTATATAAGAAGTATTGGCCGGCAGACCTTCACTTAATTGGAAAAGATATTTTAAGATTCCATACAATTTACTGGCCAATTATGTTAATGGCATTAGACGTTCCACTTCCAAAGCAGATATTTGGACATCCATGGTTACTTCAGGGTGGAGAAAAAATGAGCAAGTCAAAAGGAAACATCATTTATGCTGATGACCTTGCAAGCTTATTTGGAGTAGATGCAGTAAGATACTTCGTTCTTCATGAAATGCCATTTGAAAACGATGGAACAATTACTTGGGAATTAATGGTTGAAAGAATGAATTCTGACCTTGCAAACACACTTGGAAACCTTGTAAACAGAACAATTTCAATGTCAAATAAATACTTTGGCGGTGTTGTAAATAACGCAGGTGTTACAGAAGAAGTTGATGAAGACTTAAAGAAAGTTGTCCTTGAAACTCAGGTTAAGGCATCTAAGAAAATGGAAGACTTAAGAGTTGCAGATGCAATTACTGAAATCTTCACAATGTTTAAGAGATGCAATAAATACATTGATGAAACAATGCCTTGGGCATTAGCAAAGGATGAAGAAAAGAAGGCAAGACTTGAAACAGTTCTTTACAATTTAATTGAAAGTATTACAATAGGAGCAAGTCTTTTAGAACCATTTATGCCTGAAACATCAAAGAAGATTCTTGAACAGTTAAATACACAGGCAAGAGCCTTTGATGATATGACTGAATTTGGAAAATATCCATCAGGAAATAAGGTTACAGAAAAACCTGAAATCTTATTTGCAAGATTAGACATCAAAGATGTAATGCCAAAGGTAGAAGAAATTCAGGCAAAGCAGAAAGCAGAAACAGCACCGGAAGAAAAATATCCGGAAGTTGAACCAAAGGAAGAAATCACAATTGATGATTTTGATAAAGTACAGATTCGTGTTGGTGAAGTATTAAAATGTGAGCCTGTTCCAAAGGCAAAGAAACTTTTGGTTTCACAGATTCGTATTGGAAATGAAGTTCGACAGATTGTATCAGGTATCGCAAAATACTACAAACCGGAAGAAATGGTTGGAAAGAAAGTTGCAGTTATCACAAACTTAAAACCTTGTAAACTTTGTGGCGTAGAATCACAGGGAATGATTCTTGCAGCAGCAGATGACGACGGAAATCTTTCAGTCATGACATTAGATAAAGATATGCCGGCAGGAAGTGAAATCTGCTAAGATAAATTATTTGTAAAATGTATTAAATGATAAAGTAACCGATGTTTGTTTAAGAATGTATTAATGGGGAGCAGGTTATGACAGTAAATAAATGGATTAAAAACAGAATATTTGCAATTGCCATTTTATTGTCAATTATTTTTAGCTCAGGCTATTCTTCTTATGCTGCCACAGCATTTGTAAATCAGAATGATTATACTTATGCAGGAAGTATTAAGCAGGAAGCAAAAAGAGTTAAAAGTGAATGCCTGTGTCCTGAAAAAAATGCACAAATACAGATTAAAAGAACTGTAGATGGAACTTCAAAAGAAGCAAAATTAAGAAACAGATATCAGCAACCGTTTATTTATGGAGCAATATTTTCACACAATTTATTTCCGGGAGGAGTTAGTGTAAAGAGTGTTGCAGGTTTATATACTTATAATAAACGGAAGAATTACAATATAGTTTATATACACAACCAGGATGGAAAAAAGAGAGTACTGACTATTACATAGATAAAATCTTTTGTAATAGGAGGTGTGTGTTATGGCAATGAATATAGTAGCTATTATTTTAGCTGTTGTATGTGTTGCAGCAGGAGTAGCCTGCTGGTGGACACAAAGACCTGGCGATGATGAATAATAAAGTAAATTAAAAGGGACCTTTGACGGAAATTATTAAATTGAAAAATCAACGGACAGTTTGGTTTGAAATTTGGTAAAAGTATGTCAAAGGTCTTGTTTTTTCGTGCATTGAAACGCATTCGAAGTGTTGCAAGCAACTCTTTATTCGAGTATAATGAGTGAGGATATGTTACGGGAAAAAGATGGATTTTATAAATATGATGTTGGGGTCAAAAGCACCTGGCTTTGATGCCTACAGATTTTTTTAAGTGACACTGCAAAATTAAGATTATAAATTGAAGATAATCAACGAGTGGAGGAAGAATCATGATAATTGATACACACGCACATTATGATGACGAAGCATTTGATAAAGATAGAGAGAAGCTCTTAGATTCTATGCAAAACAGAGGAATTGAATATATTGTAAATGTGGGAGCAAGCATTGCATCATGCAAAACAACAGTTGGTCTTACAAGAAGATTCCCTAATGTATATGGGGCGCTTGGAGTTCATCCTGACGAAGTTGCAAGTCTTACAGATGAGGATTTTGACTGGTTGAAACACGCAATTTATAAGCCTAAGATTGTTGCAGTGGGAGAAATAGGACTTGATTATCATTGGAATGATAACAGAGATGAACAGATTGCCTGGTTTGAAAAGCAGATGGAACTTGCAAGAGAAGCAGAACTTCCAATAATTGTTCATAGCAGAGAGGCAGCTAAAGATACTTTAGATGTTATGAAGGCTTCAAAGGCAGAAGAAATCGGAGGAATCGTTCATTGCTTTTCATATGAAAAAGAAATGGCACGTGAATACATTGATATGGGATTCTATTTAGGAATCGGAGGCGTAATAACATTTAAGAATGCAAGAAAATTACGTGAAGTAGTTGAATATGCTCCAATGGAAAATTTAGTATTAGAAACAGACTGCCCATATTTATCACCTGAACCGAACAGAGGAAAGAGAAATTCATCATTGAATATTCCGTATATTGTTAGTGCAATTTCTGAAATAAAGGGAATAACTCCTGACGAAGTTGTAGAGATTACAAGCAATAATGCAAAGAAAATATATGGCATCGGATTAGATGATGTAGACAGATTAATATAGAAAATGAGGAAAAATAATGGCATATTTAGGAAGCCCGAAAGCAACATTAGAAGTAATAAATAAATATGGATTTGCATTTCAAAAGAGATTCGGACAAAATTTTTTAATTGATTCTAATATATTAGAAAATATTGTAAGTGCTGCAAATATTACAAAAGAAGATTTTGTATTAGAAATTGGTCCGGGAATAGGAACAATGACACAGTATTTGTGCGAAAATGCAAGAGAAGTAGTTGCAGTGGAAATTGATAAGTCACTTATTCCGATACTTCAGGATACTTTAAGCGAATATAATAACGTAGAAGTAATTAATGAAGACGTCTTAAAAGTGGATATTAAGAAATTGGCAGAAGAAAGAAATGACGGAAAGCCAATTAAGGTTGTTGCAAATTTGCCTTATTATATAACAACTCCTATCATAATGGGATTATTTGAAAGTGGAGTGCCAATTGACAGCATTACAATTATGGTTCAAAAGGAAGTTGCAGACAGAATGAAGACGGGTCCCGGTTCAAAGGATTATGGAGCTTTATCATTAGCCGTTCAGTATTATGCAACAGCAGATATAGTGCTAAAGGTTCCGGCATCATGTTTTATGCCAAAGCCGAATGTAGATTCTGCAGTTATAAAACTTACAAGACACAAAGATACTCAGGTAAAAGTAAGCAATGAGAAATTAATGTTTAAGATTATACGTGCTTCATTTAACCAAAGACGTAAAACATTGGCTAACGGATTGAAAAATTCACCGGAATTAAATTTTACAAGGGAACAGGTTACAGAGGCACTTGCTTCAATGGGCAAATCAGAAAGCGTAAGAGGAGAGGCATTTACTCTTGAAGAATTTGCAAAATTAACAGATATACTAAACAGTAAATAATAACGAAAAATCAAGTCAGGAATGATGTGAAGAACAGAGTTCTTGACTTATTTTGATATATAGAGGAGAAACATATATGAAGTCGGAGATAGATATTGAAAAAGTAACAGTTAGTTTGTTTGGAGGGTATATGTTAAGTTCATTGCTTAGTGGAATGAGTATAAGTGAAATAGCTAAACCTAATATTTTGGTAATTGTAATTAAACTTATTGTTTGTATAGGAATAATTGGTGCTGTAACTTTCAAAAATATTAAAAATGGTAAATTGGTTTCTTGTTTTGTGATTTTTATGTTTGCAATAAAAGTATTACTAATAAATTTATATATAACGAAAAATACACAGAGCAAAAACATTTTTTTGCTCTGTGTATTGTCAATCTTAGTGATAAGCGCTTATTGGTATATGAAGGAAGAAATAAAAGAAGAATTAAAAAAGATAAAAATTGCAAATATAAAATTATGTCTAATATTAATTGGATTGTTTATAATTATGACTGTATGTGGGGTAGGTATAGCAAGATATAAGGCATATGCTATAGGAACATATGATTTTGGAATTTTTGCTCAAATGTTTGAGTATATGAGACAAAAGGGTACAATGGAAACTACTATAGAAAAACAATATCTTATGTCACATTTAGGTAGACATTTTTCTTTGATATTTTATTTGTTATATCCAATTTATTATATATTTCCACATCCAGAGACACTTCTAATTGCTCAAGGAATAATGATTGCATTACCTATAATTCCTATTTATTTATTATGTAAACATTATGATATAGGGAATTATAATATGTTTGCAATAGTTGTTATTTATGCTTTGTATCCGGCAGTTATAGGAGGTACATTATATGGTATACATGAAAATAGTTTTTTGACATTCTTATTATTAATGCTTATATGGGCAGTAGAAACTAACCGAAGAAAAAGTGAAGTTATATTTCTTATATTAACATTAATGATAAAAGAGGATGTTGTTATTTATATATTTATATTAGGAATATATTATATTGTTTCAAAGATATGTAATAACACAATTTGAAGTTGGCGGTAAGGAAAAAATCCAATATATTATATATATGATTATGCCAATTGGGTTATTATTATTTAATGGAGGAAAGAAATATAGTAGATACATTTTGTTGTTGCCATTTTTATTTATTAATGTTGCTAGTGCATATATATATTTTTATAGTATCAGGGCTCATTATAATTATGGAACAATTGCGTTTATAATGTTTATTATAATTCTTAATATTAGTAGTTGCTATAAAAAGGATAATGTAGACAAGATTGTTATAAGTTTAATTATATCAGTAATGATGTTTGTATGCGTAACCATTCCAAATACCGTTGAATATATATCAATGGTTGCAGAAAATGGTACAACAATAGAAAAAATGGATAAAGGAATTGAAAAAGTTCCATTAAATGCTAGTGTGACGGCTTATGGGTTACTGATTCCGCATTTAAGTAAAAATTTACAATTATATGATATCGATTATGTTAAAACAATTAACACAGAATATGTAGTAATTGATGAAAGAGTAAATAAACAATATCCATTAAAAGATTATAAACTTATATATGAAGATAAAGGAGTGATTGCTATATACAAAAAATAAATAATTGTTTATTTTCGTTACGGAATGATGTGAAGAACAGAGTTCTTGACTTATTTTGATATATAGAGGAGAAACAGGCGTATGAAACAATTGATATTAGGAATTTTGGCACATGTAGATGCAGGAAAAACTACATTGTCAGAGGCTTTGTTATATACAACAGGAAACATAAGGAAATTAGGAAGAGTTGACCATAAAGATGCATTTTTGGATACATATTCCCTTGAGCGTGAGCGTGGAATTACAATATTCTCAAAGCAGGCACAGTTAAAGTGGAAAAATGAAAATGAAGAAATAAACATGACTTTGCTTGATACTCCGGGGCATGTGGATTTTTCTGCGGAAATGGAAAGAACACTACAGGTTCTTGATTATGGAATCTTAGTTGTCAGCGGAAGTGATGGAGTTCAGGGGCATACAGAAACTTTGTGGAAACTTTTAAAAAGATACAACATCCCTACATTTATATTTGTTAATAAAATGGATTTAGCTGGTAGTGATAAAAATCATATAATGGAGAATTTGAAATCAAGACTAGATACAAATTGCGTAGATTTTTCTGATTATGAGAAGTCAGATGATAATTTTCTTGAAAATGTTGCAACATGTGATGAAAATGCCCTTGAAAATTATATGGATACAGGTGAAATATCAAATGAGGAAATAACTAATCTTATTGCAGAAAGAAAGGTATTTCCATGCTTTTTTGGTTCAGCTTTAAAGCTTGATGGCATTGAACTTTTATTAAATGCAATGGCTAATCTTACTAAGAATAAAAGTTATTCGGATGAATTTGGAGCAAGGGTATATAAAATATCAAGAGACAGTCAGGGAAACAGACTTACACATATGAAGGTTACAGGCGGAGTACTTAAAGTTAAAGATGTAATCAATGATGAAAAGGTTAATCAGATTAGAATTTATTCAGGAAACAAATTTGAGACAAAAGATAGCGTAAAAGCAGGCGAAGTGTGTGCTGTAACAGGACTCGAAAATACAAGACCGGGACAGGGAATCGGAAATCAGGAAGGAGAGAGTATTCCGGTATTAGAGCCGGTTTTGACATATCAGATTATTTTACCTGAAGGATGCGATGCTCATAGTACATTTAACAAATTAAAGCAGTTAGAAGAGGAAGACCCGCAGCTTGATATTGTGTGGAATGAAAATTTGAAAGAAATTCATGCAAGACTTATGGGAGATGTTCAGATTGAAATTTTACAGAGTCTTATAAAGGAAAGATTTGATATAGATGTGACATTTGGACAGGGTAGCATTGTGTATAAGGAAACCATCAAAAATAAGGTGGAAGGAATAGGACATTTTGAGCCGCTTAGACATTATGCGGAAGTACATTTGCTTCTTGAGCCGGGAGAACCGGGAAGTGGAATGGTATTTGAAACTGCATGCAAGGAAGATGATTTGGACAAAAACTGGCAAAGATTAATACTTACTCATTTGTACGAAAAGCAGCATGTGGGTGTGCTTACAGGCTCGCACATTACCGATATGAAGATAACACTTATTGGCGGCAGAGCGCACGCAAAACATACTGAAGGTGGAGATTTCAGACAGGCAACTTATAGGGCAGTGCGAAATGGATTGAAACAGGCAGAAAGTGTTTTACTTGAGCCATATTATGAATTTACATTGGAAGTGCCTACGGAAAATGTGGGCAGGGCGATGAATGACATAAGCCAGATGAAAGGGGAATTTGAGACACCGAAGACAAATGGTGAGGTTACGGAGATTACAGGGTATGCACCTGTATCAACTATGAGCGGATACATTACAACCGTAAATACTTATACAAGAGGGCGTGGAAGGTTGTATTGCAAATTAGCAGGATATATGCCATGCCACAATGCTTCTGAAGTTATTATGGGAATTAACTATGACAGTGAACGTGATGTAGAGAATCCAACAGGCTCAGTATTTTGTGCTCATGGTGCAGGATTTAATGTTGAATGGGATAAAGTAAAGGATTATGCACATGTAACAACTGATAACTTAAAGGATAATGATTATGAAGAACCGGAAAAATTTGTACCGGTAAAGCAGCCTGAACCAGGGAAAAAGTGGCAAATGGGTGCAAGTTATGCAGAGGACAAAGAATTACAGGCAATATTTGAAAAACAGTTTGGTCCTGTTAAAAGACGTTTGGCGAATGAAACAGGATTTGGTTATACGGATAATCAGGGAAGTGGAAAGAGAACACAGAAGGAATATGTTTATAAGGAAAACAAAAATAAGAAAAATGAGAAAAAATATTTGCTTGTGGATGGTTACAATGTAATATTTGCATGGAATGAATTAAATGAACTTGCACAGGTCAATCTGGATGGGGCAAGACTTAAACTTATGGATATTATGAGTAATTATCAGGGATACAAGCAATGCGAGTTAATACTTGTATTTGATGCATACAAAGTTAAGGGAAATATAGGAGAGGTTTCAAAATACAACAATATAAATGTTGTCTATACAAAAGAAGCGGAAACGGCAGACACATATATTGAAAAAGTAACTAATGAAATCGGGAAAAAATATCAGGTTACGGTTGCAACATCAGACAGACTTGAGCAAATGATTGTGTTGAGCAGGGGAGCAGTTCGTATGTCATCAAATGAATTACTTCAGGATGTTATGGCTGTGCATGAAGCAGGCTTAAGACAATACAAATCATCTCAGAAGATAGAAAAGAATTATTTGGATGAATTGATTAATAAATAATCATATTTTAATCGCTAACTGCATATATTTGTATAAAGTCAAATATCGAATTGAATAATTCGGAAAAGAGTAAATGACGAATATAATTAATTGGATGAAAACGAGTTTTACAAATATGTACGAAATACTAAAAAGAAATATAAAAATTGAAGCGGTTATGGCATTTCTTTTGCTGATGTCGATTACTATGATTGCCTGTAATATGGAAAAAATCGTGGAAAGCGATAATAAAGAAACTAAGAAACAAGAGTATAAACCATTTAGTGGTTACACAATAGTTATTGACCCGGGGCATGGAGGAATTGACCCCGGGAAAATAGGTATAAATGATGCACTTGAAAAAAATATTAACCTATCCATAAGCCTGTACATAGAAGAAATTTTAAAAAATACAGGAGCAAAGGTTGTGCTTACAAGGGAAAGTGATACCGGACTTTATCAGGAATCGGATGGAAATAAAAAAAGGGCCGATATGGAAAACCGCTGTGAAATAATAAATAAAGAGTATTTGAAAAATGAAAAAACAATAGTTGTAAGCGTTCATCAAAATAGTTTTACTTCGGAAAATGTAAAAGGAGCGCAGGTATTTTATTATCGAAATTCTGCAGGTGGTACGGAACTGGCGAAAATAATGCAGGCAATATTAAACGATAATATAAATATAAACAATAAAAAAGAAATCAAGGAAAACACCAGTTATTATATGCTGTTACATACAAAATGCCCTACAATAATAGTGGAATGTGGATTCTTAAGCAATTGGGACGATGCAAATAATTTGTCGTCAGACGATTATCAAAAAAGAATGGCAGGTCTGATATGTAAAGGAATCGAAGAATATTTGAAGAAATAAATTGAAAAATGTTAAAAAAGTTGCAGGCAAAAATAAAATGAAATTAAAAAAAGGAAAAAATTTAAAAAAGCCAAAAACATTTATAGCAAAAATTACAATTGTCATGGGGTGCATTTTGCTTGGAACAGCAGGCACCCTGACAATTAAAAATACTATAGAAAATCGAAATGCAGGTATATCTTCTGAAAAAATAATCAACTATATGGAAAACAAAAATAATGAATCTGGATATTGCGATAATAAATCTAATCTGACAGATAGTTACTCTGAATCTGATAAATTCATAGAATTTTCAAGTGAAAAATATGTAGGAATATTAATTATTCCGTCTCTAAAAATCAAACTCCCAATAAATGAAAAATGGTCATACGAACAGTTAAAGAAAACTCCGTGCGTATATAGTGGAAGTGTGGGCAACGCAGGATTTGTTTTAGCTGCACACAATTATTCAACGCATTTTGGAAAAATAAAATATTTGCGAAAAGGCGATGAAATTATATATAAATCCGCAAACGACTCCACGTTTTCCTATAAAGTAGAAAGTGTGGAAAATTTATTGCCCACACAGGTCGAAAAAGTAATAAGTACGGAATATGATTTGACCTTGTTTACATGTACATTTAATGGACAGGCAAGAGTTGTTGTGAGATGTAAAGATGTAAATATTATAAAATAAGATGTCGGATTCAAAAGCCCCCACGACTTTGATGCCTACGGATTGTTCCGTGCTAGGCATTCCATCTCATAATCCCCATTCGCAAAAATCCCACTTTATGGAATTAAATTTGGAATATTTGGCAATAATGCTTCATATGATAACAAGCAGAGAAAAACAAGACAAAATCTAATTGAAAATACAATTGCCAAATATAAAAGTGGGAGAGATATGATCATGAAAAAAATAATCCAAAAAAGTAAAAAAATAATAGCAGTAGTAAGCATGTGTTTAATATGTGCTACGACATTTGCAGGCGAAGCAGTTATGCTAAATGCAGATGTGAATAACAGTCAGAAAACCGAGTCTATAGTAAATTTTGCGGCAAATGATATTCCTGTGCCGGACGCTACGATAGTATCAACTGACAAAGTATTTCCGTACAATCGACTTCAGGTCAAAGATATAGATGGAAATGCAAAAATTGTTGAGGCAGGAGAAGGAGTCAGAGCTTATCAGGACGTAAGTCGCGAAAGTATGAAAGGCGATGTATGGAATGGGACATGGAATGGAGCGATAAAAGGAATATACGCTTCATTTAGTAATAAATACAATGGGATAGCGATTCAATGTAAAGGTTCTAATCCTAATGCAAACAATTATAAGACAGATATGAACGCCGGGTGGAAAAATAAAGATTTAGATGTAGAAACAACTACAATGAATTTTAAAGTCAAATATTTTGAAGTTGGAACATACGATGGAAAGCCGGTAGGAGCTTATGCAAATATAAAAGTTACACCATTTAAAAACAGAACGTCAAAAAATGCAACAACTACAGGAAATGTAGGAGAAGGATGGAACTGGGGTAAAAATAATTATGGACCATATTCATATTATCCGACAATTCAAATAAGCAAATCGCTATATAGTGGCTGGGTATGGCAGAATGTAAAAGAATTTCATGTTGATTTGGAGTTTTATTATTTAAACACAGATGGAACATTTGGAAACAAAATTGTTCTAAATGACATAGGAACAGTTGACAGTCCGGTTGCTGATTATTACACAATAAATTCTCTTAACCCGGCGGATGTTCAGGAAGGGGAAAATCCGGCAGCATACTATGGACCGGAATATGTAGTGCCACAAAATCCGCAGAATGTAAAAGCATATGTTTATTCAGGAAAATTTTCAAATACCATTCCATGGAGCAGTAATATTGTAGGAATGTATAAAGACAGCGGAAACAGATTTGGAACACAGTATGGTTATAACGGCGGAACAAATCCGTGGAGCGGAGATATTTATGACAGCACATTTGGAGTGCCTGATAACTGGCTTCAAAATTCAGTTACAATTATGCCACAGTCAACGTCTAACGCTTTCAGTTTTACATTGGGAAATTTTATGAGGTATCCGGATAACGGAGGAGTTCCAAGAACAAATCAGGTGTGGGCATCATTTAGCACGACACCTCTTGGAAGTAAAATTGACAGACCCTTAATAGATTTAAATATATATAAAAAATGGAAAGGAACGGAGCAGATTCCGGATTCCATAGAAGTAGAAATCTATCGAACAATCAAATATAAAGATTCCACAGAAGAAAAAACAGAATATTTTAACACAGTTACAGTTAAAAAAGAAAACGGATGGAAAGAATCCGTAGAAGGGCTGCTTACAAGAGATACAATAGGAAATCAGTTTACCTATAGTGTAAAAGAAATTAGTGTTGCGGGATTTGCTTCAGAATTTACATCAAAAACAAATCAGGCTACTGCAACAAAAAATGCAAGCACAACTTATACAATAACAAACACAAAAATATATGAATTGCCGGATGCCGGAGGCGCAGGAAGTGAACCGTTTGTAAAAACCGGTCTAATAATTATGTTGTGTGCCGTAAGTGTTTTAGTTGGTTGTTTGCAGAAAATAAAATAAAATTTTCTAATAGAATGATGGAAAGTAAGAATAGAATATATGAAAACTTTCTAAAGCAAAAAGCATGTACCACATTTGAATTTATAAAAAACAAATGTGATTACAAATAAATAAAAAAGGAGCATTAAATGAAAAAAGTATCAAAACTTTTAGCAGTTGTAATGGCATTTTCTATTATGGTTGCATTAAATGTAGCTGTATTTGCCACAACAACAAAGACAGACGGTACAAAAGCTAATGTTGTAAATGGAGGAGAAACAGTAAAGATAAATGTTTTAACAGGAAATGAAAATGATGTGTTAAATGCATATAAAGTAGTTGAAACCATTTATGACAAAGATACAAATACAATAAACCGAAATTTTACGGCGACATTTGAACAGTTTAAGGCTGCAAAGACAGAGTACAAGACAATGACAGTAGATGATTACGTTAAACTAAACGAAACAAAATTAAAAGAAGTGTTAGGAAAATTTGCTTCTTATGTAAGAACAAATAGTGTTGCCCCTGAATATGTATCTACAAACATTTCAAACGAAGAAAAAGCTGAATTTGAAGCTGTAGCAATGGGACAGTACATTATTGTTGGAAGTGGAAACACAAACGGGGCATACATTTATCAGGCTGTTACAGCAGAGGTTGAGCCATTTGTTGAAAATGATGAATATAAAATATATGAACAGTATTCGGTAAAAATGAAGGCAAGTAAGCCTACTGTAGAAAAAGATATTATAAATGGCACTGCGACTGATGGAAACAGACAGACAGCAAGTGTAGGGGATGTTATCACATATAAATTAAGTGCAGCAGTTCCCATTTATCCGGAAGGCGCAACAGATACTACATTATATTTAGGCGATGAACTCTCAGAAGGACTTACTTTAGATTTAAGTTCTATTGTAGTTAAAGGTGAAAATGGAGAAAATTCAAAAACTTTAACAAGTGGTAATCAGTACACAATAAAAGAAGAGGGTCAGAAATTTTATGTAGATTTAAACTACGGAAAAATTAAAACGTATACAACTGTGACAGTAGAATACAAAGCAACATTAAATGAAAAAGCTAAAGTCGGAACAGCAGTTGGAAATGAAAATATTGTAGAGTACGTTTACAAAAATTCTCCATTTGATGGAACAACATATAATTCTGAAGATTCTGACAGACCAACACCGGACACCCCGGGATTTGGAGATGATGATGACAAAGAAATTGTTTATACATTTGGCGTAGCCATCGAAAAGATTGATAAAGATAATAATGCTGTAAAACTTAAGAATGCAAAGTTTAAGTTATACGATAATAAGGAATGCAAAGGTGATGCAATCAAAGAGATTGTAACTAATGAAAATGGAATTGCTTCATTTGAAGGATTAAAAGCCGGAAAATATTATTTGGTAGAAACTATGGCTCCGTCAGGTTACAAAAAATTATTAGAGCCAATTGAAATTGTTGTAAATGCAGCCAGTGGAATATACACAATCACAGCCGACAAAACAGAAATTACAACAGATATAGAAAAAGAAAACGGATACAAAAAGGTTACAGTTGAAAATAAAAAAGGAGCAACACTTCCAACTGCAGGTGGAATGGGAACAGCATTATTTGTAGCAGGCGGATTAATAATTATGTTAGGCGCTGCGACAGGTGTTTATGTAATTAGAAGAAAAACAGTTAAAGAAAGATGATAAACTGTTTCCCAAAATATATTTTTTAAATTTCATATGAAAAATTTTGAACTATAGAATATTAAAAATAAACCTAAGACAAATATTGGGGCAAAGGTTAAAGGTAATCTTTCATATAAAGATTATAAGTTTGTATCGGTTCGAATCCTCTATAAGTTTAACTATAAAGCTAATCTTGCATATAAAGATTAAAGCCTTTAACTTTTGACTTCAAAATAAACTGAAAATGGCAATAGGGAGATAGTTATGAAAAGAAAAACGACAACAATAATATTGGTTATAATTTTTTTGATGGGTTTCTCCGTGTTACTATATCCGGTAGTTAGTAGTTATGTAAACCAAATGGACGCAACAAAAGCGACTGAACAATATGATGAGCTAATGAAAAAAATGGAGAATAAAAAGTCAGAAAGTATATTAAATGAGGCTAATTTATATAATGAAAATCTGACAAAAGATAATGTGGAATATAAAAACCAAGAAGAAAATAAATATGCCGACATTTTAAATGTAGACGATTCAGGAAGCATGGGTTATATTTCCATACCAAAGATTAAGGTGAAAATTCCAATAAAGCATGGGACTACAGATGAAGTGCTAAGTAAATATGTAGGGCATTTGGAAAGTTCATCTTTACCTGTAGGAGGAGAAAGTACACACGCCGTACTTGTAGCTCACAGAGGGTTGCCAAATGCAAAATTATTTACTGATTTGGATAAAATGGAAATTGGTGACAAATTTCAAATTACAGTATTAAATAAAAAATTATTTTATCAGGTGGAAGAAATTTCAGTAGTAAAACCTGAAGACATTTCAAAATTAAGTATTGAAAAAGATAAAGATTATGTGACTCTGGTTACATGTACGCCATATGCTGTTAATACACACAGACTATTAGTAAAAGGGATACGAATAGACGAAGATAAAGCAGAAAAATCAGACAATAAACAAAAAGTAAATCCGTGGAAAGTAGTAATAATAGCACTGGCTTTGGTGTTGATTATAATGACATTATTTGTAATAACATTTGCAGTGTGCGTAAATAAAGGAAAGAGGGTGTATGAATATGAGAGAGAAAGCAATAAAAAACACAATAATTTGTGCGTATAAAAATTTAAAATCTAAAGCATATAAGAAAATTGTAATGGCATTAATGATATTTATAGCTGTTATACAGGTTGGAATTATATCAAATAATAAAATAAAAGCAGCTCAGACTGAAAACAATCAGTATGAAATAAACATTGCTCTTAAAAATGAAAATGTCATATTTGCAGATAGAGAAGTTAGAATTTATAAAATTGCAGAAAAAAATGAAAATGATAAATATATTCTTTCAGGGACATTTGCAAAATATCCGATTGAAGTAAATGACATAAAAAATAATTCCGACCTGAGCAAAATTGCAAATACGATTTCAGGTTATATTAGTTTAGATGGAATATCGGCAGATTATGTAGGAACAACAAATGAACAGGGAAAAATGAAATATGAAAAAGCAAAAGATGGTATGTATTTAATGCTTATTGATGCTTGTGTGGAACAGGATAAAATGTATGAATTTGTTCCGCAGATAATTGCAATTCCATATATAAATGACAATAATGAATTACAACAAAGCATAGATGTGGAACCTAAAAGCATATCAAAAAACATAGAAAGCAAAGAACAGGAAAGTAAAAAAGATGAGCGTAAAAGAAAAAACAAAGGAAATACATCTGAAAAGCAAAGCAAAGAAAATGATCAAACAACAACAGCTAAATATGACAACAAACTTCCACAAACAGGTCAGGACAGAGCTATAGCAGTCATATTGGCAACAGTTGGGTTGGTAATGATTGCAGGAGGTGTGGTGGTTATTAAAAGGAATAGGTGAAATTTGTGCACGGTCGAAAAAGGTCGAAAACTTTCACTTTACATTTTGCGACAAATAAGATAAAATCGATTCAAAACAAAATGTAATGGGTGAGAAAAACTGAATGTATTAGGGGAAATTTGAATAATAATGTATGGTTTAGCATCACTTTTTACAAAGTGGTGCTTTTTTTATTCGATTAACCTACAAACTAATTTTATCTACTTTACATTTTGAGATTAAACACAAGGAGAAGGATATGAAAAAAATAACACAAAAATTAATTGCAATAATGCTGGTAATGACAATTGTTGCGGGAGGAATAAGTAAAGAGGCATTCGCAGATACAGGAGTAATCAGGTGCAATGATAAGTATTTTGATACTTTAAAAGAAGCTGTAAATGAGGCTTTAAGTACAAATGATGGTGACGGTGTAGTAACTATATTACAGGACATTGAAGCAAATGAATTTATACAGATAAATGAAAATCAAAAATTAACAATTGAAGGACAGGAACATGTAACAATAAATGTTAAGGAAACATCTAGATTTATAGATATAAAAAAAGGTGGAGTGTTAAACTTAAAAAATATAGATATTGACGGAACAGATATAAAAGCTGAATATGGTAAAACACCTTTTTATGTAAGAGGGGAAATAAACCTCAATAATGCAACAATTAAAAATTTTAGTTCAAACAGCTCGACAATAATTCTTAATTCGGCAAAGCTAAACATGGATAATGCATCCGAAATTTCAGAAAACAGCAACATAACATGGGGAGGATATGGAGGTGCTATAAGCATTGAGGGATTATCACATGTAAAAGGCGGAGTAGTAAGAAACAACTGGGGAAGTTATTATGGAGGAGGACTGTATGCATCAGGAACGGCATACATAGAAGGAACAACTTTCATAAACAATGGCTGTAAATGGTACGGTGGAGCTGTTGCCTGTGGTTTAGTTGGTGGAGGCATAGTCTATATGAAAGACTGTCTGTTTGACGGAAATTATGCAAATTGGAATGGAAATGCTATTTATTTAAATAATTCAGGTAACTGTTCAATTTATAACACGGAAGTCAAAAATGTAAGTAAAAACGTAAGTGGTGCGATTACTATTACGGGTAAAGGAAAAACAATTATAGCAGGATTAAATGTAAATAATAACTCGGTAAACAATGGAAATGTATATATTGCCGGAAACAATGTCAGTTTCTTAAAGCCCGGAACATATGATACTGAATTTGGAAAAATAGAAACAAATAAAAATATAATAGAAAACAATAAGGCAAACAGAGGCGGAGGAATTTATGTACAGGGAAATTCTAACGTAAATATTGAGCAATGTGAAATAAAAAATAATACATCCAATAGAGGTGGGGCAATCTATAATGATGGAAATATTGTTATGGATGATGTCGAAATTAGTGGAAATGTTGTAAATGATAAAAATGGTAAAATAAATATGGGAAATGCCATTTTACAAAATGGTACATTGGAATTAAAGGAAAATGTTCAGATAAATGGAAATATACATTTAATTAAGGATAAATATATAACTATTGATAAAGAATTACTTTATCACATGGATAAACAAAGTGCGTTAAACATAACAACAGATGAAAAAAATGAAAATGAATTTAGAAAAGTAGCTGAATTTACAAATGTATTGGGCGAAAGTCTGGCATATAAGCTTGTTTCCGATGAGGGAATAAAACTGGAAAACACAAGTAACTTAGTTGCTGATTCTAAGTTGGTAGCTATAAATAATGAAATAGGAATAGCAACAAAAGTATATAAAAAGGAAGTAGTATGTAAAGACGAAAAGGGAGAAAACATACAGGGAATGGAACTTGCCCTATATAAAGATGATGATAGTAATAAATATTTAGGAACTACAGAAGCAAGTGACGAAAACGGAAAAATCGTTATAGACAATCTTGTTGCAGGAAAATATAAATTAAAACAGAAAACAGTTCCAGACAAATATGAGCAGGATAACTCAAAAACAGTAAATTTTGAAGTGGGAGAAGAAAACGTAGAGCAGATAGAATTTTCTGCTAATTATAAAGATGAAGCACCTACTGCAGTAATTACATTTGAACATAAAAAGATTCATATAGCACAAAAATATACATTTAGTGCCGATAAGTCTATGGATGATAGGGGAATTGTAAAATATTCATGGGATTTTGGAGATGGAACACAAAAAACGGGGAAAACAGTAAAGCATGAATATCTTCAGCCAGGTGATTACATAGTATTGTTGACAGTAACCGATACAAAAGGACAGACTAATACAAAAAAATTAAAAATAACAGCGGATGGAACGGCAGAGGGAATGTATCAGTTAGGATTAACTGTTACGGATACAAATACAGAAGCACCTATAGGTAATGCTGAGGTTTATATTGTAAATAGTAAAAACGAAATAATCAGTTCAGGAAAAACAGCTAATAATGGAAAGTATAATTACTATTTAAAAGGAAATGAGAGTTATTCAATTGTTGCTTATGCAAACGGATATTATAGCAGGGCGACAAGCCTTAATATGGGTGAAACATCAAAGAAAATAAATCTGTATTTAAGTTCTAAAGACACAATACAGGCAGATGTAAGCTATAAAGAAATGTCGTATAGTGAAATAGTAGAAGCAGGAATTGATACAGACAGTGATGAAAACAAAAAAATATTTAAATATTCAACTAAATTGGTATTTAACAAAATGACTTTTCCTGTTAATTTCTATGTAAATGAAAAAGGAGATATTGTTAAAAATGAAAATAAAGGTGGAGGTGAAGCTGCTTCATCAAGAGAAGACAATTTTTATATAGAACCAATAAAGGCAGACGGAAATGGTACAGTATATTATTTAGTTGTAGATGGAACGACTAAGTGGTTGAAGGATATGTTTGACGTTCAGGTACTGGTTGTTAATAATTCTAAATGTGAATATGTAGATAATTGCAATGCGAAAATTAATTTGCCGGAAGGACTTTCATTAGCAGCAATGGCTGCAGGTGAAGATAATAGCGAAAAGAAAGAGATTGGAAAAATTGAAAGTGGAGAAAACAAAGCTGTAAACTGGTATGTACGAGGGGACAAAGACGGAGAATACAAAATAAGTGTAACAGTTGAAGGTGAAATGAAAGATGATAAAGGAGAAGTAGAACCATATCAATTTAGATA
>NZ_FR878173.1:29648-33522 GCF_000434315.1 Eubacterium sp. CAG:156
TATACATATACAGGAGATTTGTACACAATAACATATACATATACAAATACATCTAACAAAACAATTAACGGAATGCAGTTATATTTTGATAGCGAAAAGCAGTATTCAAATGATGGGAGAGTGTTTGTCGATTGTGCAAAAAATACCTATAAGAAGGTAGATGAGTTAGCACCGGGTGAAAAAATTACAATAAAATATACAACTCAGATACAGTTTAAGGACAAAAATGGAGATGAAGCATATTACGAACTTATAAGCATGATTATGAAAACTTTGCCGGGAAGTAATGCATCAATACCATATGAAGTGCATGTGAAACTAAATCCAATTCAATTAAAAGGATATGTTGATAAAACAAATGGTGTTAATGCAAATGATGGAGATCCTGTAGATTTGCTTACAGGAGAGTTTAATTACACATACACTGATTTAGAGAGTGTTGCAAAGTATAGCATTCCGGTAAAAAGATATTATAACTCAGGAAATTTTAATACAAATACAGGTTTTGGAAATGGCTGGAGTAACGAATATGATTACAGGGCAGTGTATGAAGATAACTGCGTAATTATTTATATACCTACAGGCGGACAAATTGTATTTAAGGATGATGGAACAGGTGAGTATACATGCCAGACAGATAATCAGAAGGAACTTATAAAAAATGAAGATATATATTTTTATAAAGAAAAAGGAAAAGAATATCAGTTTGACAAAGAAGGAAAATTAATAAAAATTACCGAAGAAGATGGATGGGTTACTAATTTCAGTTATGATAACAATAAATTGACTCAGATAAAAAGTAATGCGGGAATTTTAAAATACAGTTGGGAAGGAAATTATATTGTTAATGCATCTATAAATGGAATAGAAGTTAAATACGAATACAAATCAGGAAATCTTGTGAAGGTAACGAATGCAGATGGTGACAGTTGCGCATATGAATACAATGAGAATAACAACTTAACATTAATGACTGATTATGAAGGAAACGAATATGTAAAAAATGAATATGACAGCATAGGAAGAGTTATAAAACAAAAGGTTGCTGATTCCGGAGAATATACATTTACATATGACGATGAAAAAAGAGAAAACAGTTGTAAAAGTGAGAGTGGAAATGTTCACACAATAAAGTATAATGAGGATTTTTACATAATAGAAGATGTAGAACAGGATACAACAACATATGACTATAATGCTTTTGGACAATTAGTTGAAAAAACAGATAGTTATGGAACAACAACATATTCATATGATATTTATGGAAATGTTACTAATATTGTATATCCTGATAATACATCAGAATCATATAAGTATAATTCCAAAGGTAAAGTCATAACTTACAGAAATGCAATAGATTCAGTAACAAATTATGAATATAATACCAGAGGAAATCTTATAAAGGAAACTGATGGATTAGGGAATAGTGTAACTTATACATACGATTCATTTGGAAATGTAATAAGAGAAAAAAGTGGACAGGGAAATGTAATAAGCTATTCATACACAGACTCATTTCAAAGGGCAGCAGTAAGTGATGGAAGCAAAAATACAATAAAGTATAAGTATGACAAACTTGGAAGAAAAACTGAGGAAACTAACGGAAATGGAGAGAAAACAAAGTTTACTTATTCTTTAGCAGGAAAGCTTTTAAAAGAAACAGATGCATTAGGTAATGAAACAACATATGAAGTAGATAAAAATGGATATACTATTTCACAGACAGACAAAAATGGAAACAAAACATTAAATACCTATAATAAGCAGGGAAAGAAGACAGAAAAAACAAATGCTTTAGGCGTAAAGAGTAAATATACTTATCATATAGCAGGAAATCTTACGAAGATAACTGACGGTTTGGGATATGAGACGACATATACATATGATAAATATGGAAATGTAATATCAAAAACAGATGCATCCGGAAATTCATGGAATTATAAATATGATTCCAAAGGAAATCTGGTAGAAACCAAAGACCCATATAAGAAAAACAAACAATATAAGTATGATTCTAAGGGACAGGTAATTGAAGAGACAGACGAAAATGGAGGAAAAACAACATACACTTATAATGCTCTTGGAATGGTTACAAAGCAGACGGACCCATTGGGAAATAGTGTCAGATATGAATATGACGGTAACTTAAACCTTATTAAAGAAACAGATAAAAATGGAAATACAACAGAATATGTTTATGACAAGGAAAACAGACTTATTGAAAAGAAAACATTATATGGTAATACAACATATAATTATGATAAGGATGGCAACTTAATAAGGATTACAGAGCCTGAAAACAGAAAGACAGAATATGAATACGATAGATATGGACAGGTTATTTTAATAACTGATGCTCAGAAAGAAAAGACACAATATACATACGACGCTATCGGGAACATAACACAAATTATAAACCCTAATGGAACAGCCATAAGTTATAAGTATGATAAAAATAGTAATGTTATACAAATAACAGACGAAAAAGAAAACGTTGAACAGTATGAATACAACGCAGAAAATAAAATAAGTAAATATGTTGATAAAGAAGGAAACATAACAACTTATAAATATGACGAAAATGGAAATCAGATTGAAGTTAACGAAAAACAGGATTTAGTCATAACAAAGAAATATAATGAAAATAATCTTTTGTCAGAAGAAACAGATGCAATAGGAACAAAGAAATATGTATATGATAAGCTTGGAAGAATTGTGGAAACAATATCAGGTGAAGGATACATTACATCATATAAATATGACGGTGTTGGAAACATCATAGAAAAAACAGATGAAAATAATAAGATTACAAATTATACATACGACCTAAATAATCGTCTGATTAAGATTACAAATCCTGAAGGAGAAATAACAGAATACAGTTATGACGCAAATGGAAATGTAATAAGCGAGAAAGATGCCAAAGGAAATATTACATTATATGAATATGATGAAAATAACAATCCTGTAAAGAAAACAGATGCAAATGGAAATGTGTCTGTATGGAGTTATGATGCAAATGGTAACGTAACAGAATACAAAAATCCTCAGGGTGTAAAACAAGCATATGAATATGATGGCAATGGAAACATTGTAAAAATAACAGATGGTCGAAATAATACTGTTACAATGGAATATGATTCGATGAATCGTATGACAAAGAAAGTTTCGGCAAATAATGTCATAACACAGTACTCATATGACGAAAGTGGAAATTTGAAGACAGAGACAGACGGAAATGGAAATGTCACAACATATAAGTATGACAAAGAAGGAAACTGCACAGAAAAAATAAAGACAGGAAGCAGTGAAAAGTATACATATGACAAAGAAGGAAGACTTACATCAATAACATATTCTGATAATAGTATGGAAAAATTTGAATATGATGTACACGGAAATAAAACATCATATACAGATAAAAAAGGCAATACTATGACGTATATTTATGATAAAGATGACAGAATGACAAAAACTGTTGATGCAAATGGAATAAGTACGGAGTATGAATATGATGGAGTTGGAAATCTTACAAAAAAGACGCTTCACAGAAAAAAGGGAAATAGCAAGGCGGATGAAGTAACAACATATTCATATGATGGAAATAATAACCTTATATGTAAAACAGATGCCTTGGGCAAAAAGGAAAGTTATGAATATGACTTAAATGGAAACCTTGTAACGGTAAAAAATAACAGTGGAAAAGTCGTAACATCATACAGTTATGATGCCGTTAATAACTGTACTAAAAAAACAGTAGACGGAAAGACCACAACATATGAATATAATAAAAACGACTATCAGACAGCAATGTCAACGGCTAGTGGAACAATATCATATGTAAGGGATGAACTTGACAGAATAACAGAAACAG
>NZ_FR878173.1:33591-49587 GCF_000434315.1 Eubacterium sp. CAG:156
CGGAAACAAGACAGGGATTACGTATACGGACGGCAAAAAGGTAAGCTACACATATGATGGAAACAAAAATTTAACGGAAGTTACAGACGGCGATAAAAAGACCACATACACATATGATAGTGATAATAACAGAATAACAAAAACAGAAGGAAAAGAGACACAGGAAAGCACATATGACATATATGGAAATGTGCTTACGGTAAGTCAAAAAGAAGATGAAGATTCTAAATTAATAGAATCATATGAATATGATTTAAACGGAAATGTAACAAAACATTATGAAAGCGGAATCATAACCGGTAAAAAGAAAACATCGACATATGAATATGACAACCTGAACAGGCTTGTAGCAGAGGGAGGAGACAAAACAGTTACATACACATATGATGATGTTGGAAACCTTATTAAGGAAACAAATGGAAAGAAGTCCACAACATACACTTACAATAATTTAAATCAGCAGATTACAAAAAAGGGAAGCTCAGTATTTAGCATAAAACGTTCAAACAAATACAGCGAAAACGGAACGGCGAAAAGAACGGTAAATCCTGAAAAAGAAATAAAAACTTATGAGATTAGTTCGCTTATGGATGGAACCGTAAGTGAAATAAAAAAAGGAATTTCGGAAAAGACGGCATACACATATGACGGCCTTGGAAACAGAACAAGAGAAACAATTACAACAGGACTAATCAAAAAGAAGAAAAAGGAAAAAGAGTATGTGTGGGACTACACGGAAAAATATCCCGTACTGCTTGAAGAAAAGGAATCAGATGGTACAATTGTAAGGTATACATATGCAGGAAACAGGGAAAGAGCATATGCGGATGTAACAAAAAACAGTGAAAATGCGAAAGCACAGGCTTACAGTCTCTATACGGACAGACTCGGAAGCACAAGATGGGCACTGGATGAAAATGCAGAGGTTGCAGCGAAAACAGAGTATGATGCATGGGGAAAGCCGGAAACAGAAACGGTAAGCAGTAAACTTAACGGAATAAACATTTCAAAAAGTTATACCGGATATGTTTATGATGAAACAACAGGCTACTGGAATGCGGGAGCAAGAATGTACAATTCCACAGACAGGGAATTTATACAGAAGGACCCTAAAGCAGGAAATGTACATGAAACCCTAACCCAGAACGGTTACATTTATTGTGGAGACAATCCGCTGTATTACATAGATCCTGACGGATGTTCATACATAAGTACACTTGGAAATGCAGGAAGAACAGCTTTCAATGTTGTAAAGAGTGGAGTGGCAGGCGGACTTGGATTATATGCAAGGGTATGCTGTGAAATAGATAACATGCCGACATGGGCAAAGGCGGCCGTAGGAACAACAGGAATAATAATTGCAGGAGCAAGTGGAGTAGGAGCAGCCGCAATAGCGGAAGCAGTAATAGCGTCAGCAGGAATATCCGCGGCAACAGACGGAGCATTCTACAGCATATATGCATTAAACAATGGAAGTTTCAGCAAATCAGAATTAAAGGACACGGTCATAAACGGAGCAGTAAACGGCTACATGTTTGCAGGAGCAGGGCTTGGAGTGGCAGGAATACGAAATGCTGCAAAGAGTGGAAAACTTGCAGGGGTTATGGCAGATGAAGCTGGAAGTGTGTCATATGAGGGTGGTAGAACATCTGTCAAGACTGATTTTTATGTTAAACCTAACGGAGAGATTGTACCTGCTACTGGATATAGATACATGCCAGCGGAGGCAAGTTACATGGATTCGCTAAAAAATACAATGGAAATACCAGCCAACCCTAGTGGAACATATATCACTTTTGATAAATTTGATGTACCTACTCCAGGCAGACTTCAAGTGCCACACGATGCATCTATTCGTGGTTCGTTTGATACATTGCAAATTATTGATGATATTAGAGTGCCAAACGGAAAGTGGGGACAAGCAAGTTGGTTAGAACCAATTACTAAGGATTTTCCTAAGTATGGTCATGGAGGTGCAACACAGGCACTCACATATCAAAAAATAAAGCTTAATAGTCTTAAGGACTTGTCACGATAAAGGAGGTTACTATGCTTTTTTCAAATGCTAATGATTATAAAATGTGCACAGAAATCGTAAGAAAAGAGTTATCACAAAGAAATATTTGCGTTAGCGATGATGTCCTTGATAAGATTACAGAAGATGTTATGAATATTACATATGCAAAAGGAGGAAACTATTCATATGATGTAGTTCAATGCTTTGCAGAAACATATGTGGAAGAAGAGTTTTATAAAAAATTTCTTGAGTGATAGCATTAGAAAATGAAGTGAAGAGCAAGTCGGCAAGGGGTATTCTTGCCGACTTGGAGCATCTTAACACTGATGTGTTAATGTAAAGACTAGTGAAGAATACAATGACCTTGCGGAATACAACACCGGATATGTTTATGATGAAACAACAGGCTACTGGAATGCGGGAGCAAGAATGTACAATTCCACAGACAGGGAATTTATACAGAAGGACCCTAAAGCAGGAAATGTATATGAAACCCTAACCCAGAACGGTTACATTTATTGTGGAGACAATCCGCTGTATTACATAGATCCTGACGGATGTTCATACATAAGCACACTTGGAAATGCAGGAAGAACAGCCTTCAACGTTGTAAAGAGCGGAGTGGCAGGCGGACTTGGATTTTACACAAGGGTATGCTGCGAAATAGATAACATGCCTACATGGGCAAAGGCAGCCATTGGAACAACAGGAATAATAATTGCAGGAGCAAGTGGAGTAGGAGCAGCCGCAATAGCGGAAGCAGTAATAGCGTCAGCAGGAATATCCGCGGCAACAGACGGAGCATTCTACAGCATATATGCATTAAACAATGGAAGTTTCAGCAAATCAGAATTAAAGGACACGGTCATGGGAGCAGCCGCAATAGCACAAGCGGTAATAGCGTCAGCAGGAATATCGGCTGTAACAGACGGAGCATTTTACAGCATATATGCATTAAACAACGGAAGTTTCAGCAAATCAGAATTAAAGGACACGGTCATAAACGGAGCAGTAAACGGCTACATGTTTGCAGGAGCAGGGCTTGGAGTGGCAGGAATACAAAATGCTGCAAAGAGTGGAAAACTAGCAGGGTTTATGGCAGATGAAGCAGGAAGTGCGTCGTATGAGGGTGGTAGAACATCAGGTAAAGTATGGGATTACTCTAAACAATTTGATAGTGAATTAGCTAACTTTAATGCTGGATATAAGATAAAAAATGTTATCGATGAAGATTTATATTTAGTTCAATTTCACTCGAATGCTGAAGTAGGTAATGGAAGAAGTTTGAAATATTGGACTACTTTTGATGAGGCAAATGGAATTAGTACAGTAGATGATTACATGAATCAAATGGCGTTGTTGAGCAATTGGGGAGCAAGAGATAATGTATCTATTGCTAAAATATCAGCAGGAACAAAGATTAAATACGCAATTGGAACTGCAAGGGAACAAGTTGGAGCAATAGAATCAAGACCTGGTGGGGGACTACAGATACTATTTGAGCAGTTTGATGATGGTTGGGTTTTAGAGACAAGACCATTGCCATAGAAAGAAGGAAATATGAATAAATATGATATATTAGAAGGAAAGTTGAAAGCTATAAATGAATATATTGATACTATGTGTTTAGAAAGTAATGTTACAATAGAATATTTGAAACAATATAAGGAATATATAAATAAATTAATTATTGCTATTCAAAATAGAACAATAAGAAATTCAAATGGAGCTTTGATGGGACTCATTAGAGGTATTTCGGATTATGATGAACTCTGTGCTGATGATGTCTTTTTGAAGTTAGTAAAAGACGCAGACAATTATTATTGCAAGGAGTGTCAATCATTTTAATGATCTCTCTACATTAAAGACATCCAAAGGAAGATGTTCTTTATTTTGGTGAATTAATGCTTTTTGTTAAACGGTTAATTAAGGATAAAGAGATGAAAAAATATAAATATAAATTGCTTGAACTAGAAAATGTATTAGAAGCATATTTTAATTAGTTACTGTAATAAATATGTTAGAAAAAATAAGCCATATCACAAGCAAAAGGCTGGTAGATTTTCTATTAGCCTTTTGTAAATTTCACTATCTACACAATCTTGTATAAATATCATATTACTGTTATAAATCATTTTGATCGTACTAATCTGAAATATTCCAAAATCATTTGAGATAGAGGTTAATGGAGAAAAGATTACTCAAGGTAATTAGGAAGTTATATTTGCTCGGCTAAGACAAGCAGGACAGTTGCCAGTAATAAAACATGCACAGTTTAATGGATGGCATTAGGATGTAGAAGAATATGAAAGATATATTAGAGATGGAATTGGAAGAATATATTCCTTTGAAGATTATATTTAATAAGGAAGAGGAAGCGGTTGAATATATTTCATATTCAAAAGATAAAACTTCTTCATTGGAATTTACAGTGGGTATAAAGAGTAAGTTATTAAAAAGAATAACGCTATTGCTTTGCAAGGAGTATTCAGAAACTACGAATAAGCTAGTGGTGGGAATTTTGAAAATGGAAAGATAAATTTTCATAGTGATGATATTGAATGCCCTATTTTTAAAACTATTTTGTATTCTAATGGTACCAGAATAATATTATCAGACAAAAAAAGTTCCAAGTATATAAAAATGGATAAAGTGTATTTTGGATTGTCAGAAACAGATGATATTATTGAAATATGTGTATGTGATATGAGTGTTTCTGAATTGGAACACTTAAAAAAAGAATTAGAGTTGCAGTGAGTAAAAAGAAGTGCCAGTAAGGAAGAGGCGTTTTATCTAATGCTTTATCACTTTTCTATGCCCATCAGATAAATCAAGATTGTCATACTGGTCACGGAATTTCTGTTCCTGCTGTGAAAACTTCACAGTTGACTTTGGAATGTGTATTCATTTTTCGATGTAGGGGCATCGACTTGGATTGTTATAAGTGTAAAGACTTTATGTCAAGAGGGGTAAAAGTTCTACTAGAAGACAAGTATTTAGAGAGGCGAAGGAAGCAACAGGTATTCCAAAGTCAGCAGAATATAAAACTCACAAGTTTGTGTTTGATGGAACATCAGAAAACAGAATTGTGTATGAATTTGATGTAAGTGGAGAAAAGAAATATATTATAGAACATCCTTTTGATAAGATGGGACGTGGAAATCATTTTCATGGTGCAGATGCTACAAAAGGAAATCCGTTCAGTAAAGGTAGATATAATCAATACCCAGGACATTTCCCAGAGGATTTTAATGGGTTTAAATAGGAAATGGAGATATAAATGGATAAAACAAGATTGGTTGAAGCCAAAAGAAGAAATGGAATACTACAAATCTGTAAAGAATGGAGAAATAATGGAATAGAAATAGCTATTGATGATTTTTATGATATTCATACTACTTTACAATTACAAGAAAAAATAATTGCTAAGTTAGATGATTTGGATACTCAGAAAAAGTATATTGTTTGTAAAAAAACATATGAAATAGAAGATTTCTTGAATTATACAAGTAAAGTAATATGTAAATCAATGAAATATGTTTTTTTTGTGGAAAACTCAACAAAGTTTGGAGCAATAAAATTACAAGGAGATATTATTTCTAATAATATAGAATATATAATAAGTAAATCGGAACTCTTAAATGGTGGATGTAGCATATTCATTTGTTCATGTGGTTTAGAAAATGGTGTGTGTTTATGGAGAGGAGAGTATGATAGTAGAGTTTACTGCTGGTAATAGTAGTTTATTCTTTTACTTATTTTTTAGAGATACCGAGAAGAGTTATGCTAAAAGAGATGTAGTTGAACTGACACATCCTCTCACAAAGATAAAGTCAAGACTAGAAAATACTAAAATATTAATGAATAATTGAATTTTCCTAGTAAGGTTGTAGGGATTAGGATTTATATGCTTATTATGAGCATTTGTATGAGTTACATTAAAACCGGAATTTGAAATATTATGAAAGGCTACATTTAATAATTACTTCGTATAATAATATATGAAGTAATTATTAGATATTTTCCTTTAAAATTAGAACGCATTGTTTTCATAGCACTTGGTGCTGTGGAGATGATGCGATTTTGCATTAAATGTCAGCACATTAAAATGACGGCCTTGGAAACAGAACAAAAGAAACAATTACAACAGGACTAATCAAAAAGAAAAAAGAGGAAAAAGAGTATGTGTGGGACTACACAGAAAAGTATCCGGTACTGCTTGAAGAAAAGGAATCAGATGGTACAATTGTAAGGTATACATATGCAGGAAACAGGGAAAGAGCATATGCGGATGTGACAAAAAACAGTGAAAATGCGAAAGCAGACAAAAAACTTGAAAATACTAACAGATATGATAAAATATAAAAGTTCTTAATAAATACACTAAGAATCAAAAAATTTTTTTAATCGGTGCGTGGCTCAGTTTGGTAGAGCGCTGCGTTCGGGACGCAGAGGTCGCAGGTTCGAATCCTGTCGCACCGATTTTTTAGCGCAAAAAAACAATATTTTATTATTGATATAAAAGCTGTAGTCTATATGAAAAAGCAAATTTTGCATTAAATACAATGCCCTGCAAAACATTTACAATACATCATAATATTTGTAATTTGATGCCATATATGGTATTATAAAAAATGAGTATGGGCTTACGTAGAATTTAGAAAAATTCAGTAAAAGAGGCAAAAAATGGATACTTTAATTGTAAAAATGAATTCAGAAAATATTGATAATGAATCAATAAAAAAAGCTGGAGAAATAATAAGAGAAGGTGGACTTGTAGCATTCCCTACAGAGACTGTATACGGATTGGGTGCCAATGCATTAAATAAAGAGGCAGCTAAGAAGATTTATGCGGCAAAGGGCAGACCGTCTGACAATCCATTAATTGCACATATAGCAAATGAAGAGATGCTTAAACCGTTGGTAAAAGAGATTCCGGAAGTGGCAAAGAAACTTATGGATGCTTTTTGGCCGGGTCCAATGACACTTATTTTTAATAAAAGTGATATTGTTCCAAAGGACACAACGGGAGGATTGGATACAGTTGCTATAAGAATGCCAAATCACCCGATTGCACAGGCGCTTATAAAAGAAGCAGGTGTTAGCATAGCAGCACCAAGTGCAAATTTATCAGGAAAGCCAAGTCCTACATTAGGAGAACATGTTATTGATGACATGGATGGCAGAATTGATATGATTATTGACGGTGGAATGGTAGGAATGGGGTTGGAGTCAACGATTATTGACGTAACAGTTGAGCCGCCTATGATTTTGCGCCCAGGATTTATTACAAAAGAAATGTTAAAAGAGGTAATAGACCAAGTAGAAACGGATAAGGCGATTCTTACAAAGCCTACGGACGGACTTAGACCGAAGGCTCCAGGTATGAAATATAGGCATTACGCACCTAAAGCTGATTTTCGAATGTACGATGGAGAAGAAGAAAAGGTTGCGAATGAAATAATTAAAGTTGCCAATGAAAAGGATTCACAGGGATACGTTACGGGAATACTTACATCAGACCAGAATAAACATTTTTATGAAGGAAAGGTAAATGATGGAGTAGTTATAGTGTCTCTAGGGGACTTGGACAAGCCTGAAACAATTGCAAATCATTTGTTTAAAGCACTGAGAGATTTTGATAAGATGGAAGCTCAGTTTATTTTTGGAGAAACATTTTCCAGAAAAGATGTAGGTGATGCGATTATGAACAGACTTACTAAGGCAGCAGGTTATAACATAATAAACTTATAGTATATTTGGAGGCATAATGGATTATTCAAAGATTATCTTCGTAACGAAAGATGATACATCAAGAGGTCCGTTGGCAGCGGCCATTTTAAGACAGAAGATGCCAATAGAACCAATTGAGATTGAATCCAGAGGCTTGATTGTATTGTTCCCGGAGCCGATAAATCAGAAAGTTGAGGCGATAGCAGCGGCGAAAGATTTAGACGTAAAGGGATATGCATCACAACAATTAAGTGAATCGGACTTTGGAAAAGATGTGTTAGTTTTAGTATTTGAAGAAAGTTTAAAGCCTACTGTATATGAGGAATATGCGGAGGCACAGAATGTTTACACATTCAAAGAATTTATAAATGAGTCAGGAAATATTGCGGACCCTTATGGTGGAGAATTACAGGAATATGGTAAGTTATACGACTCATTGAATGAATTAATGAGAAAATTGGTTTACAAATTAAGAGTACCAAAATTAAGTTAAAAAGATGGAGGAAGTAATAAATGGCAAAGACAATGGTAATGGATCATCCATTGATTCAGCACAAAATTGGAATAATCAGAAGAAAAGAAACAGGAACAAAGGATTTCAGACAGTTAATCAGTGAAATTGCAATGCTCATTACATATGAAGCAACAAGAGAATTAGAATTAACAGATGTTGAAATTGATACACCAATTTGCAAAACAACAGTAAAAGAATTAGGTGGAAAGAAGTTAGCAATAGTTCCTATCTTAAGAGCCGGTTTAGGAATGGTAGACGGAATGTTAGCAATGATTCCATCAGCAAAAGTAGGACATATCGGACTTTATAGAGACCCTGTAACAGTAAAACCTGTTGAATACTACTGTAAATTACCTGAAGATTGTGAAAACAGAGATGTATTTGTAGTAGACCCAATGTTAGCAACAGGTGGTTCATCTGTAGCAGCAATTCAGATGTTAAAAGATAAAGGTGTAAAAAATATCAAATTTATGTGTATCATAGCAGCTCCTGAAGGAGTAAAAGCAATGCAGGAAGCACATCCGGATGTTGACATGTTTATCGGAGCATTAGACGAAAAATTAAATGAACACAGCTATATAGTACCAGGATTAGGAGACGCTGGAGACAGAATATTCGGAACTAAATAAGCACTGCATCAATAAGTAAAAATACGTTTTCTTGTGCTAGCACAAAAGAAAACGTATTTTTGCTTATTGATATAGCGCGCATGCGCGCGACCGAAATGAAGCGAAGCGGAATTGAGGTGCAGTGCTTGAGGTATAGCTTATGACAACAAGGAGGTACATGTATGCGAAGTTATAAAAGAAAAGACTATATATCCTGGGATGAATATTTTATGGGAGTTGCATATTTATCATCGATGCGCTCAAAAGACCCAAATACTCAGGTTGGAGCATGCATAGTAAGTCAGGATAATAAGATTTTATCTATGGGATACAACGGACTTCCTGTGGGATGTGACGATGATGAATTTCCATGGAATCGTGAAAGTGACAGCCCGTATGACAATAAATATTTTTACACAACACATAGTGAATTGAATGCAATATTAAATTACCGAGGTGGAAGTTTAGAAGGAGCAAAAATATACGTGACATTATTTCCCTGTAATGAATGCGCAAAAGCAATTATCCAATGTGGAATAAAAGAAGTTATTTACGATCAGGACAAATATGGAGATACACCAGGGGTAAAGGCGTCGAAACGAATGATGGACGCTGCAGGTGTAAAATATACTCGCTATAAAAAATCAAATAGAATTATAGAAGTGGATTTATAATTTGCACATATTTTAACTGCATAGAAAAGAGATATGCGAATACAAAAGAGGGAATTATCCAAATTAAATGACGCAAAGTATAAATTGTTTTTCATTATGATAGATGTCGATAAATTTAATAAATTTTCTAAATTTGGTTAATATAAAAATAAAAAGGATTTAGAAAATGAAAAGTATTGATACAATAAAGTTGTTGCAGGAATGCGATGCCGGGACCAAAATGGCGGTAGCGTCAATAGACAATATGCTTGATAAAGTAGGAAGTCAGCAGTTGAAAAATGTCCTAGAAGAAAGCAAATCGCATCATGAAAGTCTAGGAAATCAAATTCATGATATGTTAAATGAAAGAGAAGCTTTTGAAAAAGAACCAAATCCAATAGCAAAAGGAATGTCTCGTGTGAAAACAGGTGTAAAAACAACAATGGAAAGCGGAGATGCTACAATTGCGGATTTGATTACAGATGGTTGCAATATGGGAATTAAATCTTTGCACAAATATTTAAACCAATATGAAAAAGCTGAAAAAAATGCTAAAGAAATGGCAAAACAAATAATAGAAATAGAGGAAAAACTCAGGAGTGAAGTCGCAGAATATTTATAGTGGCAAAATTAATAATAATTGCATACAATGTAAATAGGCAAGAATACTTGCTAGATTTAAGCACGTCGTTACTTTGAATGCAAACTTTTAATTTAAGTGCTTCACTACTTTGAATGTGAACCTTTATTTTGAGCACTTGGCAGCTTAAAATGCGAATCATTATTTTTTTAGGGAGATAAAGTTCTTATCTCCCTGTTTTTGTGTATTATATGAATTAAATTTTATCGCTTGTAAAAACAAGCACGTCATTTACTATTGATTTCTTCTTTGAATTTCATATAAAAGAAGAACCATAATTGTATCTTTTAACCAATCATCTTCGGGATATATTATGCAGACATCATTTTCGCAGGCTGCATTTTCCATATGAACAATCTCAAAAATTCTATCCCTGATACCTAAAAGTCTGGTTTTATCAGGATATTCGTCGTACATAGGACTGCCGACATAATCCATTTTATCGCACTCTTCTTCTATAGTACTTTGAATTTTTGCAAAAGCTTTAGGGTACATTTCCTTAACATAATCAATTTTGTTAGAAAAAGAAGAATCCATCTTGATAAAAAAGCCTTCACTAAGTGAACTTTGCTGTATATAAACGGGTATATAATTATAAATCATTTTCAAATCCGACTATTTTCTTAATATATCTATATGACAAAATAAAAAATAACGTGATTGAAAAATAGACAAAATTCACATTAAAGCGTCAGAAAATTATTGTGGTAACGCATAAAGTAAAATTGCAAAAAAATGAAGGATGCTTCCAAGTAAAATAAATAAATGGAAGATAGAGTGCATATATCTGTGGTTTTTTCCAAGCCCATATAAAACAGCACCAACAGTATAAGCAATTCCACCGGAAACAAGTAATACAACTCCACCCATTCCCATAACTTCAAATGTCTGTCTTATAAAGAATATGATGCACCATCCCATGGCTAAATAGCAAATCATGGAAAATACGTTATATTTCTTTAAATCTATAGCAGTAAGCGTACATGCAACTACTGCACAACCCCAGACAATACCAAATAAAACCCATGCGATAACAGGATATTTAGGCATCATTGCAACAAGTAGTACAGGAGTATAACTTCCTGCAATTAAAAAGTAAATAGTGCAATGGTCAAGAACCTGCATAACTTTTTTGGCTTTGCCCGGTTTCAAACCGTGATAAATACTGGACATTGCATATAGGTCAATAAGAGTAATTCCATAAATGATACTACTTATTACACCGATAGCACTTCCGTGTTTAGCTGCCATAATAATACATAATACCATAGCTGCTATGCCTAATGCTCCCCCAACAATGTGGGATACCATATTAAAAATCTCTTCCCCTTTTGTGTAATCAGGGAGTTCTCTGTCGTCTAATTTAATTCTTTTAGCCATTTGACACCTCCAAAACATAACATGTAGTATTCAATACTACATCAGTATAACACAGTGAAATTTATAGTCAACAGTAAAATTCAAAAAGAAAAATAGAAAAAATTATAAAAAGGTATAGACAATTTGAAAATATGCATATATAATGTGAGTACACTAAAAACAACAAAAAGTATATAGAAAGGAACAAAATAAATGAAAACAGGTATGCTGGGAATTTACGATGTTGATAGCAACTATGCGAATTCGCTTATGGAGTACATAAGTGACAAAAGAGGAATACCGTTTCGCACGGTTGCATTTACAGAATTAGAGGCACTTAAGGAATTTGCAGAAAAAAGAGAGATAGATATTTTGTTGATATCTGCAACTGCAATGACGCATGATATTGCTGAATATAATATTGGAAAGATAATTTTGCTGACGGATGGTAACGTATTTGCCGAATATATAAGTTATGCATCGATTTATAAATATCAATCTTCAGAAAATATTATAAGAGAAGTAATAAATTATTATGTCGATATAAGCACTGCGGAAGGCGTCGGGTCAGTTTTGGTTGATGATGTTGAAGTAATTGGAGTGTATTCGCCAATTGGCAGAAGTGGAAAGACCACATTTGCAATTACTTTAGGACAGGTTTTAGCGAAAGAGAAAGAAACCCTGTATATAAATATGGAAGAGTTTTCAGCATTGTCAAAGATTTTTAATAAAGAATACAGCGGAGATTTGTCTGACCTAATGTATTTTTACAAGCAGAATCCGGAGTCGTTACCATTAAAACTTAAAGCGATAGTTAACAGCATAAATGAAATGGATTACATACCGCCTTCGATGTTTTCTAATGACTTGAGAAGTTTAGATAGTAGTGTTTGGTTAGGAATGATACAGGCAATTATTAATTCAGGAATGTATAAGACGATAATTTTAGATTTAAGTAATATGGTTAAAGACATTTATGAAGTGCTGGAGTTTTGTAACGTAATTTATATGCCAATGAATGATGACAGAATGTCGCTTATGAAAATATCTGAATTTGAAGAATTTATATTTAAAACAGAGCAGGAAGAGTTGTTAGATAAGATTGTTAAGGTAAAATTGCCTATTTGTAATGAAAACCAATGGGATGAAGATTATTTTGATAAGCAGATTTGGGGTAGTTTAGGTGATTTTATAAGAAAACTGTTAAAAGAGGAAGTGGCTTGAAAACAAAAGTTGATTTAGAAGAATTGCGTGAAAAAATAATTGAAGAGATAGACATGACAAGAAATCCTAATGATGAAGAGCTTCATGAAATAATTGATTATGTTATTGCAGGAGTTGCCAAGTGCAGACTTATGCCACTTTATGACAGATGGGAGATACATAGACAATTGTATGATTCAATCAGAGGACTTGGAATTTTAGAGGAACTTTTGGCAGATGATAATATTTCTGAAATTATGATTAATGGAGTGGACAATATTTATGCAGAAAAATTTGGCCGAATTGTAAAAATAGATGGGAAATTTCCTTCGGTAGAAAGGTTAGAGGACGTAATTCAGCAGATTGTTTCAGCAACAAATAGAAGGGTAAATCAGTCTGATCCTATAGTGGATACAAGATTGCCTGACGGTTCAAGAGTAAACGTGGTTTTGCCCCCTGTTGCGATTGATGGAGCCGCAGTAACAATTAGAAAATTTCCGGCTGACCAGATAACAATGGAAGATTTGATTAAATGGGGTTCTATCACAAAAGAGGCAGCCGATTTTCTTAAAAAACTTGTAGAGGGTGGATACAACATTTTTATAAGTGGAGGAACAGGTTCAGGCAAGACTACATTTTTAAATGCATTGTCCAATTATATTCCGCAGGATGAGAGAATTATTACGATAGAGGATTCGGCAGAATTACAATTGCTCAATACTGATAATTTGGTACGAATGGAAACAAGGCAGGCGAATACTGAGGGTGAAAATGAAATAACAATCAGAGATTTAATAAAGACAGCTTTGAGAATGAGGCCGGAACCCCACCATTATGAAATAGTGAGGTTTAGAGCGTAATAAAAAGCCGCTCCCCGTCCCAAGTACACTCCTGAATTACAGCGCGAGCGATCGCGTTTTTTTCTTTGTCGTCGAAGCCATCCAGGCCATGAATCAGCTTCGCGATTTCCGCAGCCGTGGCCTTGGCATCCTTCGCACTGGCAGCAGCCCGGTGGCTTTCCATCTCGGCCAGCGAGGCTTCGCGCTTCAGAGCACCCAGCTCAACGTCCAGGCGTTCCATTTCCGCGATGATATACTTTGATGCAGCGGAATCCTCGGCCAGAGCTAACGATGCAGCCAGGCGGCCGATCTTACGCTCACAGGCAGACACGCGAGCCTGCGCGGCCTTCAGATCAGGAACATCGGCCGGAGCTTCCGCTTTGACGAATTTCTGAATCAAGGCAGGATCCGCAGTGATGCCACGGAATAGCTCCAGGACTTTCTCATCCAGCAGATCGCATTTGATCTGCCCCATGTCGCAGGCGTCCACGCCCTGCCGCATTCGCTTCCTGCAGTAGTACCAGGAAGAACAGGTACCGTCGACCTTTTTCTTTCTGGAAACCTGCATCAGGTTTCCGCACTTACACCGGAGCACGCCCTTCAGGAGAGGCACCGGCCACTTTGCATCCTTGATGCATTTATTCTGAGTAAACCGGGACTGCACCGCGAGCCATTTCTCGGCAGGCATGAAGGGTTTGTGCTTTCCAAGACACACGGTCCACTTCTCCGGCGGCTGCGCCTGGTGCTTTTTGTTTTTCTCCGTCGACCGGCCATAGATGATCACGCCGACGGATCCGTCCCACATTTCACGCGGGGAGCCAGGATCCATGATGCAGCCCTTCGCGGCATAGAAGTCGTACACTTCCGGAGTCGCCTCGACGCAATACGGCATGGTCAGCATTTTATGCAGCTGCGTGGTCGAGAAGAACTTCCCGCTCTGTGTTCGGATGCCTTGGTTTTTGAATCGCGTCTCCATCCCCTGCAAGCTGCAGTTATAAGCCAGGAAGGTATCAAAGATCTGCGTCACGTAGCGAGCCCCGTCCGGATCCACCTCAATGGAGCAGTGCTTCTTCCCATTCACAACAATATGCTTCCTGACGTAGCCAACCGGAGGATTACCGCCAGTCCAGTATCCCTTTTTAGCAAGGCCCAGCATATTATCCGTAACACGGGCCGCGATGGTTTCACGCTCCATCTGAGCGAAGACCACCGTGACATACATCATGGCGCGCCCGATCGGCGTCGTGGTGTCGATGTTTTCCTTTATTGAGATGAACATCACGCCATGCTCCTCCAGGAGCGCGTAGATATTCGCAAAGTCCCGGACATCCCTGGAAAGACGATCCAGCTGATAGACTACCAGGACATCGCAGAAGCCACCCTTTATAAAAGACAGCATGCGCTGCAAATCTGGCCGGGACGTATTTGCACCGGTGAAGTCTTCATCAGAGAACTGCTGCCAGGAATCCACCTGGCCGGAAAACTTCGACTCGCAGTATTCCCGGTTCATCCGGAACTGATTATCGATTGAATCTGATTTATCAGAAAATACGGATTTTCGTCCGTAGGAAAAGAACCTCATCGTCTCACCTCCCCAAAAAGAGTATAAAAAATAAACCCTTGCGGATTTACGGAAACGGCTGTAAAATAAGATTTGATGATTTACGTCAAATTATGCAGCTTCCGCAAGGAAGAACAGGTCGCCTGGTGTTCGCAGCACTGGGCGATTTTTTTATTTACATTTCTTAATTAACGCACGCAATCCGGGGAGAGTCTCCACGAATTCATCCTCCAGATCTGAAACAGATAACCAGGAAGACAAAAGCAATTTGTGGTCAATTAAAAATTGAAGTATTGGCCGCGGCAGGCCCCGGTCTGGAAACAGCGGCTTCTCGTCAAGAGCGTGCTGGATCAGAGCTGACGCATCAGCGCGATACATCCCGTCAAGCATCGGAACTCCTAACTTTTTCATAAGCTCAAGCTGAGCCTCCGTAACTTCTGGCATTTCCAATTCATGAGTAAACGGAGGAAGCAAGCCTGTACGCGCTTCCACATCGGAGATCGCCTCCCAGGATCCACAAAGAACGCGCCTCGTGTTGCGTCTTCTGCTTCCTGGGTTTTTTCCGGTTATTTTATACCGAAGGATGCGATCATCCGGCAGCTTCACGATTGGAGCCGCAGGTTCGGCTTCGGTTTGCCGCGAGAAAATTCTGCTGAAGAATCCCACGACTACGCCTCCTTTTTACCTGCCCCTTCGTCGTTTCCACCACTGGAGAGAGACGATTCTGCCGCCGCTTTTTTCTGAAGTTCAAGCTGCTGCCGGTACGCTTCGACTTCCGCATCGATGTCGATATCAGGAACCGAAGATCCAGGAGCGGCGTCGGCGGTACCAGAAACGCCGGAGTCCCCGATCGCAGAGCACACGTCCAT
>NZ_FR878174.1:0-9037 GCF_000434315.1 Eubacterium sp. CAG:156
TTGTGAATGTGTATATTCCTCCTATTGCTGCTTTTACAGCCGAGCATGCTGCTTTTTCAAATGTCGATGTTGTAAAACGTCCGTTTAAATCAACATTCATTACAGGATTGTTCGATGCATATGAATATTTATGTAATGTATCCGGCATATATATGTTTCCGTTTTCTGGATCCATTGACGCTTTTACAGCCGAACATGCTGCTTTTTCAAATGTTGATGTTGTAAAGCGTCCATTTAAGTCAACATTCATTACCGGGTTGTTCGAAGCATATGAATATTTATGTAATGTTTCCGGCATATATATGTTTCCGTTTTCTGGATCCATTGATGTAAATCTTTTTGTAAACGGATCATATTCTCTTGCACCTGCATTCCAAAATCCGGTTCCCTCATCATAAATATGTCCCGTATAACTCTTTGTAATATTAACTGTAGGCACTGACGCATTAACAGTTAAACCTGAATTTTCAGTTACATTTCCCCATGCATCATACTCCGTGCTAGCACAAACATTTCCTATTGAGTCAAACGCCCATCTTGTAGAGCCTATTATGTCTGTGCTTACACTATATGTCTCATGAGTCTTTTTGTAAAGTATGTTTGTATCAACTGTAACATCTGTTTTTTTATTGTCACATCCATATGCATAATCAATTGTTACTCCATTGTTTTTTATTTCTGATAAAACTGTCGGGTTCTTTTCCGTATAGTCGTAAATATACTGTGTCTCTGTTGATGTCTTATTTGTCAACGACTGAACCACATTTGCTTCTTTTATTAAATTTCCGGAACCATCATATTCATAGTTACTTGTGATATCTTTGATTCCATTTGTATTAACATTTTTGAAAGCTGTCTTAATCTGTCCATTTTCATTATATGTTGCACTAAATTTCGCAATAACACTTGATTTATAATCATTTATTGATGCGAGATTACCATGACTGTCATATGAATACTTTATTCCTTTAATTAGTCCGGAAGCATCTATATCATTATCATTATATTTCTCTATTAACTGATTCAAATGATTATATTTGCAATATGTTTTATACGAATCTTTTGTTTCTGATATTAAGTTGCCAAAACCATCATATTCATATTTTGTTGTTGATTCTTTCCCATCTGAAATAATTGTTTCTTTGGTTAATTTGTTTTCAACATCATATTCATATTTTGTTTCCTTTGTTTTTTCTGTATATCTACCTGACTCTTTATGATTTATAATATTTCCATTAGCATCGTATTCATAGTTGTCAATCAGATAAGCTCTTATTCCCTCTGTAGCATACACCTTAACGAGATTATGTGAGTTGTCATACTTATATGTTTCACCAACACCATTTGATGACTTTTCTGTTATATTATTTAAATAATCATATGTAAAATATGTTGACTTGTTATCATTTTTTAAAGAAATAATATTTCCATTTCCATCGTACTCATATGATACAACCTTTCCATCAGAATATGTTATTTTACTTTTATTTCCATCAGCATCATATTCGTATGACACATGCTTTCCATTCTGATTTGTATTAACAATTCTGTCAAGGTTATCTCTATCAAACGACACCTCGTTGTTTGGTGTAATCATTGAAATTAAGTTGCCGTCCTTGTCATAACAATAAGTTATAGTATCCTGACCTTCTGTTTTTTCAATAACATTATTATCTAAATCATATTTATATGTCTTATTAGGTGCTTTTGCATCATTTGGTGAATCACTTACACTTATAAGATTATTCATGCAATCATATTTATAGTAAGTGTATATATATTTTTTATCTTCTCCAAGACTTACGCCTTCTCTAGTACAATTACCATTAGCATCGTAACTATAGTTAGTCAAATGACTCTCTCCTGTTTTGGCATCACATTCTTCCTTAACTGTCAAATTGTTATTTTCATCATAACTATAACAGTTAAAGTTTCCATCCGGTTTCGTTACTTTAACAAGATTTCCATTATAACTGTATGAATATAAAGTCTTATTTCCATTCTTATCCTTATAAGATGTAACATCTCCATTCCCGTTATATGTAAACGACTCTTCTGTCCCATCGTCATAAGTAATTTTACTTAGATTGTCCCCCTTATCATATGAATATATTTCACTGTATTTTGCCTTACCATTTTTTGATGTTTTAACCATTTTTGTGATTTGGTTTGTTGCACTATATTCATATGTATACACAGTTCCATTGCTGTCTATTTTCTTTATCAAATTTCCAGCATTATCATAACTATATGTTTCAAGTAATTTTCCGTTAGATTCCTTTTTACTTAAAAGATTCAAATAGTTATATTCCATTGATACATAGTTACCTTTTGCATCAACAATCTTAGTATTATTTCCATTTAAATCATACTCATATTTTGTCGTATGACCTTCTGAATCTACATATTTTGTAATATTACCACTTGCATCGTATTCCCATTTGCAAATTTTACCGCTACTTTCTTTTTGTTCAATAACATTATTCATTGAATCATATACAAAAGTAATCTCATTATTATTTGCCTCTACTTTTTTTATAATGTTACCATTTCCATCGTAGCTATATCTTGTAACATTTCCATTTCCATCTTTATAAGCAGTAACATCTCCACGCTTATTATATTCATATGATGTTTCATTACCTAATCCATCTGTTATGGTTTTCACATTACCTGCTTTATCGTATGTATAGTGTCCCAACTCGACTGTCGACTTGGACTCACTATCCTTAGCCTTTTCGCTAATTAAACGTCCTGCTTTATCATACTCATATAAATAATCAGCATACGGTAAATAATTTTCACCCTTTCCCTCGGCGTATGTCATTTTTTTAACTTTACCAACTGCATCATATTCGTATTTTTCAGAATAATTGTTTGGTTTACATTCAAATGTAAGATTGTCATCACAATCATATTCATATAATGAAACTTCGCCATTTGCATCCGTTTTACTTACCAATCGGCTTTGCTCATCATAGACATATTTTTCCTCATATCCTCTTTCATTCTTTAATGAAACAAGATTATTGTTTCCATCATATGTGTATGTAATTGTTCCGGCATCTATTGTCCCATTCTGTTTTGTTACAGTTGCAAGATTTCCTGCCTTATCATATGTATATAATACTTTATCACTTCCCTTTGCACTATTATTAGCATTTGTAAAGCTTGTCACTCTACCGGCGAAATCATAAGTATATAATATTTTCGATACTTTATCATTTTCTTTTGAATTATCTACTTTTTCAATGGCAATCACATTATTACAATTATCATATGTATATTTTGTTATGCACTTATCTGTTTCTAGTTTCTTTAATCTATTATCTCCATCATATGTATAAACAGTAACGTTGTTGTTAAAATCCGTCTCTGTAATTAAATTGCCATTACTATCATAGTTATATGTTTTTCTGTTACCTTCTTCATCAATTTCAGCCAATACCTTGCCAGTTCCATCATATTCATATGAATAGCTATTTCCGTTAGCATCTTTCTTTGATATTAACCAACCATTGTCATCATATATATATGTATCTTTATTTTCATAAGGATCTGATATTGACTTAAGTCTCCCTTTCTTATCATAGGAATACATCCATATATTATCATTTTCATCAACTCTTGATGTCACATTTCCGTAAGAATCATATGTGTATTTCACTTTATTACCAAGCGCATCTGTTTCTGATGTAACATTTCCCATTTTATCATAAACATACTTTGTTTCATAACCGGCTTTTGATTTAACTGTTGTTATCTTGCTCTGTGCATTATATGTTGTTTTTTCAGAATTGCCACAAGTATCTACAGTTTCTGTTATAAATCCATTTTTGTTTACTTTATATTTAATAGTATTTTTGTTTTCATCAGATTCACTTAAAACTTTACCTGCTCTCGAATATGTATACTCTTTTGCATTACCATCATTATCAGTTTCTTTGACAGTCCTCCCAAAATCATCATATGTATATCTGATAACGTTTCCATTACCGTCCGTCTTTGTTGCCACCAATCCTGCTTTGTTATAAGTATATTTAATAACGATGCCTTCACTTGTTTTTTCTTTAACCAGATTTCCTTTTACATCATACTCATAAGATATGCTATTATTATTAGCATCTATGAGTTTAAGTAAAAGTCCTTCATTTGAATAAACATATTTCTGCATTTCACCATTTCTGTTTGTATATGATGTCATCAAATTATTTTGATAAGTATACTCTTCATATGTTCCATCCTGATATACCATTTTTACAATATTTCCGTTATTATCATATGCTGTATATACAATACCATCTGAATCTTTTGCTCCTACAACTTTTCCATATCCATTATATGTATATTCAGTTATATCACCTGCAATTTCGCGAATGATTGCTCCATTTTCATCATATTCAACAGTATTTTTATATCCATTATCCCCTTTACATATATTTCTATATTTTTCATCATCATAAGTATATGTGAATGTTCCTTCATCCTTTGATACCTGACTAGTCACTCTACACTTTCTATCATAAATATTTTTTATAGTTTCAACGTTTTCAAAATCTTTTATACTAATAAGATTATAATTATCATCATAACTAAATGACATAGTATCTTTATCAAGATTTGTAACTGTATCTAGATTATCCCCATTATAAGTGAATGTGATATTTTCTCCATTGATGTTAATCGTTTTAATATGATTTTCTATTTTTTTCGGAGTGACTTTTATTTTATTTGCATCCCATTCAATTTTTGCAGGATCATAATTCTTAATAATATCCTCTAATGAATTTGTGTTACTCTTACCCACTTCTTCATTATCGCCATTATATCCTGTGCTTTCCCAAATAAATTTCATCTCGCCTGCATCACTTGATACATTTTCCAACAATCCGTTATTATATGTTAATACAGTCTCCCAACCATCACTCTCTATAATAGAAATCAACTTACCATTACAATCAAATTTTAATTTATTTGCTACATCAGTTAATATATATTCTTTATTATTCTTTTTAAGCGTTTTTCCACACATACCATAAGATTCATATATTCCATTATCGTTTGGATTAAAAAATATATATTTTTCTCCATTTGGATAACTAACAGTTATTTCATCGTTTTCACTATCATCTGTTAGTACATAATCATATGTTGATGACCATCCTATGCCAAGTCCATTATCAACTTTTCTTCTGGAATCATAATTTCTTTCAAATGTTAATTCATGTCTTCCCCTTGCAATTATATCTGTATATTTATATGTAAATCCACCAGTATACAAATTTACTGGTTCTCCTACATAATGTTCAATTGAATTTTTCCAAATATTCCAATCATTATCATAATCCGGAACCTCTATAATTTCATACGAAGTGCTTCTAAATGTTGTACTTGAACCTTCTAAAACTCTTGTCACAATACCACTTAAATATGATTTTAATTTAGAGAATTCAATAGTTGTTACATATGTAATTGTAAATGATTCTTCTGGTAATAAACGTTCACAAAAAATACCATTTTTTCCTTCTATTTTCTCTACTGGATGGTTTACTACTTTATGTGTCGTATCATACTCTTCTAAATATATTGTTCCATCAATAGCCTTTTGTTCTTCCCTATCAAAGAAAAACTTCAATCCATATAAAGTTTTATCTGAAACATTTGTATATGTCATTCTAATAGGATATGCTTTTCCGGAAAATGCAATAGAATTAGCTGCAATCTTCAGTTCCAAAGCTGCCTCTCCTGTTACATGAAGAATGTCTTGAGATTCAAACTGATGAATAAATTCATATGGTTCCGTCTCGCCTGTCCCATCATCCATCTTTCCGGTTACAATCGTCGACACCTTATAATCTCCGTTTTTCTCCCCTCTTACATACCAATCAGCACAAGCCTCACTAGATTTATCAATCCTTCCAATTTTTTTAATTGCTTCATTAGATTTTCCTTCAATCATTTTTGCAAGTGCTAATCCATCCGGCAGACATAATTTTGCTTCGCAATCAGTAATAAATTCCTGTGTTGAAGTATTAAACACCACTAATTGCACATGAAACATATCACACAAATATTTAGCAGTTCCATCAACAATTAAGAAAAAGACTGAATTTCCTTTTATATATGTATTGATTTTAAATTCTCCGGAAGTAGTTTCTGATTTTGCTTTAATTTTTATGTCACCTGAAACCTCTTCTGAATAAATTTCCCAACTACGCACATCTGATGTTTGAGATGCTTTAGGACCAAATACTAAAGTTACTTCATACTTGATAATCCTTTGGTTATCATCACAGTCCATGTCAATTCCTGCTTCTTTAATCTCTCCATATGTCATTTCAGAAGCAGTAACTTTACCTTTTACTGTATCATTAGTGCTAAGATATAATACTATTTCCTTATCATCTTCACCCATTATCACTTTTGACTGACGTGGCAAATACCTTTCATTTTTATCCTCTGCATATACACTATATGATTCTCCAGGTAATAAATAAACTTCTAATATACCTGTTTTATTAGAATTTTTCCAAATTGCTTCATTATTGTCATTTAACACATATATGTCAACTCCCGTAAGCAATTCACCTGTTTCCGTCGATTCAACCCTTACTTTTAATTTTCTATATGTATCAGAGCCCTCTACTTCTATCTCCTGTACAGCAGTATTTGTTCTTCCTTTTTCATCTGTAATTGTTAATATAACAACATAAGTTCCCGGCAAATAATATTTATGTGTTGCTTCTAAGCTGCCAGATTTCTTTCCATCCCCAAAATCCCATGAGTATTTAAGATTTTCTTTATCAGTATGATCATCATAAGATTCAGCAGCTGAAAAGTTTACTGTCTCACCTACTTCAAACTTTTCCTTATCTAATGTAATAATCGCTGTCGGTTCTGCATTAAACTCTCCAAGATTTATAATTTTTACTGTATTATCATTTGATGTAGTAAATAAATAATCTATTTTTTCATTTGGATAATATCCATCAGGATATTTATCTAATGTTACTGAATAATCTCCTTTTTGCAAACGTACAATTTCGAGTATGCCATCTTCATTTGTAGCCCCCGTAATTCCCATTTTATATTTTCTTCCATTAATTACTTTCCAAAGAGTAAAATTCACTCCTTCTATAGGTTGATTATTATTGTCAACACACTTAATATTCTGTGTATTAATTTCACTAACTAATCCAATTCTGTTTCCACTGGCTGTAATATTATCCTGCTTATCGTCTGTTACTGATGATAATTTCCATATAGCTTCTGTAGCATTTATATAAGCATCTGCCTCTGATTCTTCCGTCTCATATTGCGCAATAGCTCTAAATTCATCTCCAATTGTCTCCTCTACAACAATATCTATAGGATACATAAGTTTTTCTTTAACGGTAACTATTTTACCTTCTCCAAGCATAATCTGATCCTGAATGTTTGCTAAGCTATATACCTCTAATGTGCCATTATTATAAATTCCGTTTCCATATGTAACCTTATTAACATTCTTATCATTACTATTCCTAGCCTTATTATCAAAAATAGATACTTTTTTTAATATTGTATTACCCTGATTATTAATTGCACCACCCATATCATTATTGTTCCCACTAAACGTTCCTTCTTCAACAATAAGTGTTGCTGTACTATCAACAAAAAATGCACACATTGAATTACCGCTAAATTCATTTGAATTTACTTCAATATCCTTGCCAAATTTTTCACTATCTATCTTTCCTTCTTTAACAATAACCGAAGCATTCTTTTCAATCTTAATATCGTTCCTGTTATTAACAAACTTTACACCAGCCATAACTGCTCTTTTTCTTACTAAAATATTTGTCCAACCATATCTTACATATTCCTTTTCAAATGATGTATTTATAATCTCACCATAATCAAATGCTAATGTACTTGTTCCGTAATGAGAACCATTATGATAAAACTTTGAATTTTTAATATATAATTTTTCTGCATCTATCGCTTCACCATATGAATATATCTCACTAATATCACAATTATTCATTGTGAATTCCTTGGCTCTTGCAACTCTTATTACAACATTACTAATATTTACATCACTTACTTCCAATAAATCATTAGAATAGAAAACACATCCTACTCCAATATCATACCACCCTCTAACATTTGAAACTGTTCCACCAGTTATATTGCCCTTATTATATACTCTGATCAGAGCATTGCTTGCATAAATCCCCTGATTATCACATTCTGTAATTCCAGAGTTCTTATCCATTTCTAACGCACCATTATTCAATTCAAAAATAGATTTATCATCATTTACTGAAAAATTCCTAAATATTGTATTATTTAGAACTACCTTTCCTTTTACAATAATAAAGCTCTTGTTCGCCGCATATTTATTTTCATATTTTACTTTTCCATCTTCCTGTGTAGTTTTAACTCTATTTCCTTCTACATCAATATTTTGAAATGTTAAATTTGCTGTTTCCGGTACTGTGAAAAACGTATCTGACTTTGTTGTATTACATGTAAAACTTATCACAACTTTCTTTTCATCATTCGAACTAATTGTCATATGTTGATTTTCTGAAAGTGTTACACTCCCACCAAATTCAATATTTCTTTTCAGATAAATTACCGGATTTTCATCTCCATCTTCTGTTGCCTTATTTACAGCTTCCTCAATTGTGTCATAAGAAGTATTGTTATACATAATCGGTCCTGAGACTATATCTGCGAATACAGATAAATTGATACTTGTTGTCATAATTGCAAATATAAGAATAAATGCAATCATTTTCTTAAATAATTTGTTCATACTTTTTTACAGAATATTAGAATTTTTTCATTATAAATATTTTCTTAAGTTTTTACTACTACTCATACCAATAACTAAAGAAAACAAATTTGAAAATGGTTAAAACCCCTCTATCCCATCTTCTCCTTTTTTCTTTTTTGTTTAAACATTATCGTTTAACTATTTTGTATAGTAATACATTGTTTATGTTTTGTCTACATATTTTTTATATTAATAAATTTTTAATATTGTATC
>NZ_FR878174.1:9097-14971 GCF_000434315.1 Eubacterium sp. CAG:156
ATTTATTTATAGATGCAAATCTAACAATTATTTATTATATAAAAGACGTCATCCTTACAATTTTCATTGTAAGAACAACGTCTTTTATTTCTATTACCTTTTACAGTTTATTAATTTTTTACCATTTAAGGTCAATGATTAATCCTGTTGGATTTGTGTAATGTAATAATGTACTGTGGTCATTTACATCATCATAACAGAAGCCATATGCAAGTCTGTCAAATGAATGATTGTGGAAGAATCCTGAATAGAAGTTTGAATTGCTATTCTTATAGTAAGCACTTTCATTATCATAATTTTCAGGTTCTGTTGCAACACCTCTGTTAAATGCTGCGCAAAGCTGTGCTTCGATAACTAATTCTGTTGAGTTACCTCTTGCCATGTTGCCTTTTCCTTCTAATACATCCTGAGTTGTTGGCTTGTAAATTGTGTATGTTCCACCAACACCGTCTTTTGTAAATACCATTGTATCTCCATGTACACGTCCTCTGAATGTTCCGGCATCACATGAGAATACTAAATCCTGTGTAGAATATTTTGACCAGAATTTATTGATATAGTTATCAAAATAATTTGAATACTGCTTTCCTTCGTTGAATGTAAGTTTACATGGTGCCATAATTCTCTTGTCTGTAAGTAATGTCTGGAATGCAGCAGGTACTTCATTTTTAAATGCCGCAAACATTTCTGCTCTTGTTCCTAAATCACCTACTGTCTTATCGTAAACATCTGCATCACCAGGGAAGTTGTTCCATCCACCTTCACCAATTAATCTTGTAGCCATTGGGAAGCTATAGAAATCTACTCTTGATGTGTTGCCCCAGTATTCTTTGTTTGTAATTGTAAATTCAATAAATTCAAATAATACATCTGCATTAGGGTCTGATGCATTGTTAAGGTCAGGTCCTGCAAATCCCATATTTCCATCTGCACCCTGGTTAATTGTAATATAAACAGGTGAACCATAGCTTAAGTACATTCTTCCTGATTCAATGTCAGGCATATAAACATAATCTTTCTGAGCTAATGTGTTGCAGATATTTGCACACATTCTGTCTCCCTTTTTAACTGTATTCATTGATAAGCTTACAGGGATTAAATTTCCATTTGTATCAACATAACATAATTCATGTGTTTTTGGATTCTTTCCAAGTATGCACCAATAAACCTGATCATCTGAATACTGACCTTTTGTCTTATTGTTCATCTGGAAATACATTCTGTCATCGTTTGCTTTTAAGTCTGCTCTTGTTTCAGGAATTGCTTCACTGTATGTTGGTTTTTCAGCCGGTGCTGTTGTAACAATTTCAGTTAAACCGTTAACTGTTACTGTTACGCTTACTTTTGCTGATTCTTTTCCATCTTTATATGTAGCAACTGAAACTGTGTGTGTTCCTGCTACGATATTTTTAAACTTGTATGAGCCACATCCTACTTTCTTTGCAACTCTTGTATCATCTACATATACATTGTATGAGTTAATTGTTCCATATCCCCATACTACTGTAATCTGATTATTTACAGGTGATGAAGCAACCAAACCAAATGGTGCAGGAAGACTTGAGTCAACCCCAATTGCTTCTGTTGTCTGTGGTGCCTTTGTTGTTGTTTCAGGTGCCTTTGTTGTCTGTGGTGCCTTTGTTGTCTGTGGTACCTTTGTTGTCTGTGGTACCTTTGTTGTTTCTGGTGCTTTTGTTGTTGGGGCAACTGCTGACTGTGCAACATTTACTGTCATTGTAGTCTGTGCTGATTCATTTCCGTTCTTTGTTGTAGTAATTGCTACTGTATGACTTCCTGCTGCATATCCTTCATATACATAATATCCGCAACCTACAGCTGATGCTACTCTCTTACCATCAATGTAAACATTGTATGAGTCAATATTTCCTCTTCCCCATACTACACTGATTTTTCCTGCTTCAGGATTTCCTACTACTAATCCAAATGGTGCTTCAATATTTGATGTAGGTGCCTTTGTTGTCTGTGGCGCCTTTGTTGTAGTTTCAGGTGCCTTTGTTGTCTGTGGCGCTTTTGTTGTTGTTTCAGGTGCCTTTGTTGTTGGGGCAACAGAACCTGTAACATTTACGCTAGCTGTTGCAGCTGCTGATTCTTTATTACCACTTACTGTAGTAACTTTTACTGTATGAGTTCCTGCTGCATATCCTTTATAAACATAATATCCACATCCCAACTTGCTTCCTACTAATGCATTGTCAATGTAAACATTATATGAGTCAACGTTTCCTCTTCCCCATACTACACTGATTTCTCCATTTGCAGGACTTGCAACTACTAAACCAAATGGTGCTTCAATACTTGTATCTGTTACAGGAGCTGATCCTGTTGTGTATGTCATCATTGATGAATCATACTGAAGTCCACCTTTGTTATATGTAAATGAGCAATCGATTTTATCACCTTTTTTAACATTGTTGATATCGTATTCGAAATATGAACCCTTAGCGTTCATTCCAATGTTAACCTGCTCTCCATCGTTAACTTTGTAATGAATAATTACATAAGCTGCCGGATTTGTTGGTGTAAATGTGATTCTGCAAAGACTGTCTGATACGTCCGTTGCTGTTACAGAATAGTCTTCTGCGCTTCCAATAGTTGATGCTGCTGCTTTTGCATTTGTACCCTTTGAAAATGAAATTGAAGATACAAGCATAGCAACTGCTAAGACTGCAACCATGATTCTCTTGAATCCTGGTGCAAAACGGTTCAATGTTCTCATAAAACCCTCCTAAAAATATTTTTACTTTTTTGTGATATCGCTTTCCAATCGCGATAAGTACTTTTTCTTATATACTATTTTTACCTTTTTATTTTACTAAAAAAAAGGGTTCAAATTTTATTATGGTAACATTATTTTTTAATTTCTTTTCTATTTTTGGCATTTATTGTATTTTGTTGTTTTCAATTTTGTTTTTTATTGAATTTTTCGCGTAATTTTTTATTGGATTTTACTAAATAATTTCTCTAAACAAAAATATTTTTATTCACTTTCGCCTATAATTTGTGTCACTTATTATTTTTACGCACAATATACATTGGTCATATTTAGATTTTACTTTGACTGTTTATAATTTCTTCTATATGTAAATACTATCAATAAAATATTTAAACTAATGTTCTCTTATTAATTACATAAATTTTGCTAATTAATTTGCAATTTCTTTTTAAATATTTTAAATCAGATTTTCCGGAGGTTTATATGTACGCAATTATAGATATAGGTTCAAATACAATACGAATGGTTTTATATAAAGTAATAAACAATGAGATTCAGCAAATGCTTAATTCTAAAATTCCTGCCGGGCTTGCCGGTTATATTGACAATAACAATATGCTTTCGAAAAAAGGTATTTTAAAAGCTATCGAAGCCTTAATCAAATTTCAAATTATATTAGAAAGTGTGGCTGTAAAAGAAGTTCATGCATTTGCAACCGCTTCATTACGAAATATCAGTAACTCAGAAGAAGTTTTAGCTGAAATTAAAAAACATTTTAGTTTTGATATTGAAATCATTTCCGGCAAAGAAGAGGCTTTGTACGATTACTATGGTGCAATGAAAAGCATTTCATCCGGAAACGGCTTATTAGTTGATGTAGGCGGAGGAAGTACTGAACTTGTTTATTTTGAAAACGGAAAATTATTGTCTACATGCTCAATACCTGTTGGTTCATTAAATATGTACACAAATTATGTTGAAGATATCATTCCTACTAAATCAGAATTAAAAAACATCAACGACCATGTTAATGAAATCCTTAACACGCTACCCCTTTCGCCTGAAACTGTTAACTCAACCGTTTTATTCGGAGTAGGTGGTTCTGCACGTGCCTGTTGTAAATTAAGCGACGAGCTTTTTAACGAGAACTCAGGATATACGGGTTTTGAATGCAAACGATTAAGCAAAATTTTGAAATCAGCAAAAAAAGACAAGCCTAAATTAGTATCGGCAATCATAAAAGCTACTCCCGGACGTATCCACACAATAATACCCGGAATTTCAATTATAAATTCAATTGCCGAGCATTACGGTTGCACTAATTTCACTGTGAGTCCATATGGTGTACGTGAAGGATATCTTTTAAATATATTGGAAGGCAAGACTTTTTAAACCACTACATTTTACTTGTAGACAGAATATTCATTTTGTACTGATGGTGTCAAATGCACTTTTACCTATTAATATCCGGTCCACAAGATAAAAATATATTCACTTAAAAACTATAGATAACAATCACATAAGGAGATTTGAATGAAAGAGAATTTACAAAATTATACACAAAATAGAGAATTGTCGTGGCTTAGATTTAACCAGCGTGTTTTATCCGAGGCTACAGACGAAACAGTACCTTTATTAGAACGTCTTAAATTTATATCAATCTTCACAAGTAATCTTGATGAATTTTTTATGATTCGTGTTGGTACACTTCATGATTTGAGCCAGATTAAAAGTAATCATAAAGATAATAAAACAGGAATGAATCCATCTGAACAGCTTGAAGCAATTTTTCGTGTTGTAAAACCTTTAATTAATTTCAGAGATGAGATTTATGAAAATGTTACTGAGCAACTAAAAACATATGGTGTTCACGGTCTGAGAATGAATGAAATTGAGAAAAAAGAATTAAAATATCTTAAGAACTATTTTTTGACACAAATTAATCCTATTCTTTCGCCTCAAATAATCGACCCTCATCATCCATTTCCGTTTTTAGTAAACAAAAACATATATGTCGGTGCTACATTAGCTAATGATAATGAGAAGAAAGATGCTGAGTTATTTGGTATAATTCCTATTCCGACTGCTCTTCCTGAAGTAATTTTTCTTCCCGGTGCAGATATTAGATATGTGTTTACAAGTGATGTGGTTTCCTATTTTGCTGATACAATATTTAATTCATATAAAATTCTTGAAAGTACAGTGTTTTCAGTAACACGAAATGCGGATATTTCCTCTGCCGACTTTATGACAAGAAATATGGATAAACGTGTAGAAGTTGGTTGCCCTATTAAAGATAAATATGTAAAAGAAAAAATAATGCATTTTATCGAAGTTCAGCAGGTTGATAACACAAAGGCACGTATTATGCGTAGTGACGGCACATACCGTTCCATAATTACAAGCAATGAGCCAATCGATAATCATACCGTATTAATGAACGAAGCAAAAAGAAATGCAGGAAACGCAAACTCCGAAAGCAAATCTTTTAACCCGAAAGATTTTATAGCTGAAATCAAAAGAAAATTTGGATAAGACTTTTACATTCTTCTATAAAAAGCATCCGGTTTTATATACTTATTTACTGATTACAGTAATGCATATAAAAACCGGATGCTTTTTTCTCATATGCTACCTCCTTATTATTTTAATTTGTTGTTTATCTCCTTTTTTTACATTTTGGTATTTTTTTACATATATCTTATCAATCTTCTTTGCCTTTGATACATCTATGTTTTTTATAGGGTTTCCTTCCAAAGAAAGAGAATGAATTTTTGCATTTGTTAAATCAATCTTTTCTATTTTACTAAATGATAAGCATAAATCATTTATTGATGGCGTTTTACTCATTCGCACTTTATCAATTCCCGTAGCTATTACTGTCACTTTCTTAAATTTGTCACATTTCGATATATCTAATTTTTTTATTCTTTTGCATTCATATAAATGTATTTTTTTAATTTTTCCAATTTTAATATTTTTTAAATATTTTGAGTAACATACTTCAAGGCTTTTTAAATTCTTTAACTTTGATACATCTATCTCTTTTATTCCTTTTCCTATTTCCTGCATGGAAATATTTTTAAGCTTCTTATTTTTTCCATACACGATTCCATTACAATTAAATCCTATTGCCTTAA
>NZ_FR878175.1:0-9485 GCF_000434315.1 Eubacterium sp. CAG:156
AAGGAATGTTTCACGTGAAACATTCCTTCTTTTAACTACTTACTTATTTCTTTTAAACAAACATTTATTTCTGATATTTCTTTATCTATTTTTTTTATATTTTCAGCTAATTCATTGTTAATTTGTGCTATAGTAACAATCTTGGTTCCTAATTCCTTTATTTCATGCTGATTAAATGTATTTGTTTCTCTAAATTTAGGTGAAAATATTTCTAAAGCTTCATCTGATATACTTTTCATTCTCTCTATAATAATATTTGTCTCTATTATTTTCTGCCTATTACTATTATATTTAGAAACGCATTTTTTTCTCTCATCTGTCAGCTTTTTAATTCTGTTTTCTAAATATTCTTTAGTTTTTTTCATATTTTACTCCTAACAACTAAATAATTAGCCTATATCTGTATTTGTAATTACATAGATACATTTAACCAATATACATAAACTTATATTATAGGTTCTTTTGAAGGTAACCCTGGTTTTCTAGGATATTTTTTAGGTGTGTTTTTTATTTTCTTGATATTAATAATTTTTCTCTTTATATCTGTATCAGGTAAATTAAAATCAACAATTTCCTCTATTTCTCCACCTAATACTTTAATTGCATTTTTTCCAATATTAATTTCATTCATGCATCCATCAGCTTTGTAACAAATAAAGTAGCCATTTAATTTAATGAATGGAATACAATATTCTGAAAGTGTTGATATATTAGCTACTGCTCTTGATACACATAAATCATATTTTTCTCTGTAATTAGAATTTTTTCCTAAATCTTCAGCTCTACCATGAACCAATTCAATTTTATCCAATCCAAGTTTATTTATCACTTCATTCAAAAAGAGAAGTCTTTTATTTAAAGAGTCCATTAGAGTAATTTTCAAATTTGGAAACATAATTTTAATAGGTATTCCGGGAAATCCTGCACCGGTTCCAACATCAATCAGACTTTCATCTCCATTTAATTTAATACTTTTAACTAAAGATAAACTATCAACAAAATGCTTTTCAACAACCTCTTCAAACTCTGTAATGCCTGTTAAATTCATTACCTTATTTTTTTCAACCAACATTTCATAATATTTAAGAAATTGACAACATTGTTCTTCACTAATATTTATATCTAATTTTTCAATATGATTTCTTATAAATTCAATTTTGTCCATATATACCTACTTTTTATTTATTTTTATGCTGTTCCATATATATAAGAAGAACTGAAATATCAGCTGGTGAAACACCTGATATTCTAGACGCCTGTCCTATGTTTATAGGTTTATACAATGTAAGTTTCTGAACTGCTTCTTTTCTTAAGCTTGATACCAATGTATAGTCAAAATTTTCAGGTATTTTTTTATTTTCCAACTTTTTAAATTGAGCAACCTGCTTCATTTGTCTTGAAATATAACCATCATATTTAATATTTATATTTATTTGTTCAACAATATCTTCAGGTAAGTCTTTCTTTTCATCGTCAAACTGACTTATTTTTTGATAATCCAATTCAGGTCTTCTTATTAATTCAGCTAATGTTGTTCCTGTCTTAAGTGGAGTACTTCCAACAGATACTAAAAATTCCTGAACTTTTTTGTTAGCACCTATTGCATATTTATTTAATCTCTCTATTTCTTCTTTAATTACTTTCTCTTTATAGCAAACATAATCATATCTTTCTTTTGAAATCAATCCAATTTCATATCCAATCTTTGATAATCTAAGATCGGCATTATCCTGTCTTAATAATAATCTGTATTCTGCTCTTGAAGTCATCATTCTATAAGGTTCGTGACTTTCCTTTGTAACTAAATCATCAATTAATACTCCAATATATGCCTGTGATCTATCAAGAACCAGCATTTCTTTTCCCTGAACTTTTCTTGCAGCATTAATTCCGGCAATTATTCCTTGTGCTGCAGCTTCTTCATATCCTGAACTTCCATTAAACTGACCTGCACTAAATAATCCTGAAATATTCTTAAACTCAAGACTTGGCAATAATTGTCCATATTCTATACAATCATATTCTATTGCATATGCATTACGTACAATTTTAACATTTTCAAGTCCCGGAACTGTTTTGTACATAGCATACTGAACATCCTCAGGTAATGATGATGACATTCCACCTAAGTACATTTCATTTGTATACATTCCTTCCGGTTCTATAAAAACTTGATGTCTGTTTTTATCTGCAAATTTTACAACTTTATCTTCTATTGAAGGGCAATATCTAGGTCCCGTACCTTCAATCATTCCTGAAAATAATGGGGATCTATTAATATTATCCCTTATAATCTTATGAGTTTCTTCATTTGTATATGTTAACCAGCATGAAATCTGTTCTTTTTGTACACTTTCAGGGTCTGTTTCGAATGAAAAAGGAACTACTTTTTTATCACCAAACTGTTCTTCCATTTTACTAAAATCTATAGAACGTTTATCTACTCTTGCCGGAGTCCCTGTTTTAAATCTACGCATTTTTATACCATTCTTAATTAAAGAATTAGTTAATAAATTTGCAGCCATAAGACCATTTGGTCCTGTATATTGACAAATATCTCCATATATACATTTTGCTTTTAAATAAACTCCTGTAGCCAAAACAACTGCTTTTGCATAATAAACTGCACCTGATGCTGTTTTTACTCCTGTTATTTTTCCATCTTCAACTAAAATTTCTGCAACTTCAGCCTGTCTTATTGTTAAATTATCTGTATTTTCAAGAGTTTTTCTCATTTCTCTTGTATATTCCTGTTTATCAGCCTGCGCTCTTAATGAATGAACTGCAGGTCCTTTGGATTTATTTAACATCTTAGATTGGATAAATGTTTTATCTATATTTTTTCCCATTTCTCCACCAAGAGCATCTATTTCTCTTACTAAATGTCCTTTAGAAGTTCCACCTATATTAGGGTTACATGGCATTAAAGCTATGCTATCTACGCTTACTGTAAATACAATAGTATTATTTCCTAATCTTGCAGACGCAAGTGCCGCCTCGCATCCTGCATGTCCCGCTCCTATAATTACTACATCATATTTTTCTTCTACATGTGCCATTTTATTTTCCTCTCCAAATAGAACTTTTATTATTTTCCCATACAAAACTTACTAAATATCTCATTTACAAGGTCATCTTCTACGCTCTCACCAATAATTTGTCCTAAATATGTGTATGCATCCATTAAATCAATAGAATAAAAATCTTCAGGCATATCATTCTCTACTGATTTTATAACCTCTTCAATACTATTCTTCGCATTGATAAGTGATTCTTTTTGTCTTGCATTTGTTATATACAATTCATCATTATATTTAACTTTTCCTTCATAAAATAAATCTCTTATTTTATTTTCTAATTCATCCAACCCATCTCCTGTTTTTGCAGAAAATGTAATTACAGGTTTATTGTCAAATTCAGAAATATTTTTTTTATTTATAATTGTTCCTAAATCTGATTTATTAAGTAAAACAATTGCCTGTTTATCTTTTATCAAATTAATAATTTCTTTATCATTTTCATCTAATTCTTTCGATGCATCTGCTACAAATATAACTAAATCACTTTTTTCAGCAAGTTCTTTTGCCTTATTTACACCGATTTGCTCAACTACATCTTCAGAATCTCTAATGCCCGCAGTATCAATTAAATTAAGAAAGACACCGTTTAAATTAATGCTTTCTTCTAAAGTATCTCTTGTAGTTCCTTCTATATCAGTAACAATTGCTCTTTCTTCCCCAAGAAGTAAGTTCAATAAAGAAGATTTTCCTGCATTTGGCTTGCCTAAAATTACAGTCTTAACTCCTTCTTTAACAATTCTTCCATTATCAAAATTGTTAATTAATCTTGATAGTTCACCATTAACCTCTTCAAGAATCTTACTTAATTTATATGAATATCCATCAATGCTTATATGCTCAGGGTCATCAAGTGCTGATTCTATAAAAGCTATATTATAAATAATTTTTTCTCTTAAGCTTTTGATTTTTTCAGAAACTCTTCCATTTAACTGCTCTATTGAACTTGATAAAGCAAATTCATTTTTTGCATTTATTACATCCATGACTGCCTCTGCCTGAGACAAATCCATTCTTCCGTTTAAGAAAGCTCTTTTTGTAAATTCACCCGGCTCAGCTGTTCTTGCACCATTTTTTAATACAATTTCCAATATCTTTCTAATAACTATCATTCCACCATGACAATTAATTTCAACTACATCTTCTCCTGTATATGAATGTGGTCCATTCATAACTGAAACCAGTACTTCATCAATTACTTTATCATTATCAACTATATGCCCATAGTTAATTGTATGTGATTTTACATTAACTAATTTTTTATCACTATTTACTGATTTAAATATTTTATCTACAATTTCAATTGCTTCATCACCACTTACTCTTATTATTCCTATTCCGGAATTACCTGATGCTGTTGCAATTGCTGCTATTGTATCAACCACTTTCATCTCATTACCAAGCCTTTCAAATTAATCAACTTTTTGTCATTAATTTTTCTTTACTCAAGATGTGCAAATTAACTACACATAATAAGCCATAATAATTTAGTATAACACATATTTTTCAAAAAGAAAACGTAGCAGTTATAACTGCTACGTTTACCTATGTTATATTTTATTATCTTTTTAAGATTACAACAACATGTCTGTATGGTTCTTCACCTTCACTCTTTGTTGTAACATATTTATCATTCTGTAATGCTGAATGAATAATTCTTCTTTCATATGGATTCATTGGCTCAAGAGATACCGGTTTCTTAATTCTCTTAACCTTAAATGCAATGTTTTTAGCAAGATTTTCAAGAGTAGCTTTTCTACGTTCTCTGTAGTTTTCTGTATCTAATTTTACTCTTAAATATTTTTCGCTTTCTTTATTAATAACGAGACTTACAAGATACTGTAATGAATCAAGAGTCTGCCCTCTTTTTCCAATAAGTATTCCCATATCATCTCCTACTAAATCAATATTTACAACACCATCTTCTTCGTTGATATCCATATTAATTTTTACAGTTAATTCCATTGCTTCAAAAACTTTTCCTAAAAATTCTCTTGCAATGTCTTCAATTGACTGATTTTTTCTAGCTTTAATGACTGCAGGCTTACTTCCTATTCCTAAGATTCCGTTACTGCCTTTGCTAATAACTTCATACTCTAACTTATCAGTTGTTGTTCCTAAATCAACACATGCATTAGTTAAAGCATCATCGATATTCTTTCCTGTATATTCCTTAAAATCCAACACTTTCACCTCTATTTTTTGTTTCTTTCATTAAAGTCATTTACCATATTTACTCTAGAACCAATGCTACCGTTCTTTTTCTTCATATTTTTCATTTTAGCTTCTTCAATTATCTTTTCTTTTTCTGCAAAAGATTTAGTTGAATTTGCTTTGCTTGAAACTGACTTTGTATTTGTAGATGCAGCCTTTAATACCTGTTCTCTATAAACACCGTTTTTCTCATTTCTAGCAATTCTTTTCTGCTCAGCTTTTTCTTTATTCTTTTCAATAATTTCGTTAACATCCATTTTCTTTAAATGCATATTAATAAATATCTGCTGAATCATCATAGCTGCTGAACTTGTTACCCAATAAATACCAATACCTGATGCAAACATATAACACATATAAACTGACATCAATGGCATCATAATATTCATCATTTTCATTGAACCGGCCATTGGATTATCCTGTGTATTTGTTGCTGCACTATTTAATTTCATTGATAATGTAACACTTAAGAACTGAGTTAAACCAGCTAATACAGGAATTAACAATACTAAAATAATAGGTAATCCTGCTTTAAGCATCTGTGATGGTGAATCACTTAAGTTATAACAAAAGAAATTGTTAATATTATGAATATGATCATAAGCTTTATCAACTACTGAACTATCAATAGTATCAACTAATTTACTTAAACTAAATCCATCAACTTTTAATGTTGCTCTGTTGTATCCTGACATAACATCAATACAATTATTAACCTGCTGTGTTGTTAAATCAGAAAATGAATCTACTTTATAAGTAAAGAATTCTTTAATCTGACTTCCATTCATATTTTGTAATATTGTCAAATAATAATCTTTAACAGAACTTACATATGCCGGAATATTCATAATAACTCTATATAAAGCTAAGATAATAGGCATCTGAATAAGTAACTGTAAACAACTTCCTGTAGGTGAAACACCATACTTATCATATACAGCCTTAATTTCTTCCTGCTGTGCAAGCTGTGATGCCTGATCAACTTTATTTTTATATTTTTTCTGAATTGCCTGAATTTCCGGATTCATTACTGAATTCAATTTTGAAAATTTCTGTTGCTTAATTGTACTTGGAAGCATTAACATTCTAATTACTACTGTAAAAACAATAATACATAATCCAATACTTTCAATTCCTATAGAAGAAAAAATAAAGTAAATTGCTTCAAGTATTTTTCCTAATATCCAAGCAAATGGCATTAATATACCACTCTGCTGTGTAGCTAATAATAATTCCAATTATTCCTCCTTAAGGCACAGGATCATAGCCCCCTTTAGAGAAATGGTTACACCTTAAAATTCTCTTTATGGCTAAAAACGATCCTTTTAAAGGTCCATATTTCTGTAAAGCTTCTATGGCATACTGAGAGCATGATGGTATAAATCTGCAACAAGGCGTAATTTTCATAGGTGAAATAAATTTTCTATAAAATTTTATACATCCTATAAGAATAAAATTTATACCTTTAGATAATTTCTTTATCATCTTCATATACCCTCCCATAAATGTACCATATAGAAGTTTTTTTCATTTTCAAGTTACAAACATATTCTAAAATGATAAAAAAGCTTATTTACATGCTTTTTTCATTTAGAATTCCATTGATTTTTCCTAAATGCAACAATGCACTTTCAATTTCTTTATATTTTCTGTCCTTTGCACTTTCACGTGCAATTACGACAATGTCCAAACCACTATTGAACATTTCTTTATTTAGTCTGTAGCTTTCCCTTATTAGACGTGTCAGATGATGTCTTATTACACTATTTCCTACTTTTTTACTTACTGATATTCCTAATCTGTTACTATCTAATTGGTTTTCAAGTACATACATAACTAAATATTTATTTGCCTTTGATTTTCCATTTTTATAAACATTTTGAAAATCTCTATTCTTTTTTAGCGAGTCATAACTATTCATTACAATACCTCTTTAAAATAAGAAAAGAAAAAGGCCACAAAACTGCGGCCTATGCTGACAATACTTTTCTTCCTTTTGCTCTTCTAGCTGCAAGAACTTTTCTTCCGCCTGCTGTGCTCATTCTTGATCTAAAACCATGAACTTTTGATCTCTGTCTCTTTTTTGGCTGATATGTCATTTTACCCTTATGCATTCCGATACACCTCCTTACGCACTATAATAAAACATCATTTCAATTATAATGGCAAGTTAATTTTACGTCAAGCATTTTATTTTTTGTTAATTTTTATTATTTTTTTGATTTACTTTACATAACATTTGCGGGTAATTAACACCAGTTATCAACATTTTATTAATAAAAAGTTAATAACTCACATTATTTTTTCCTTTTACCTCCCATTTATTCACACTTTTATAAGTTATTAACATTAATAACTTTTTTTATTAATAAAATTATTGTTATTTTTTGTCGAATTATTTGTAAACCTATTTTTTATTTTATGTAAACTTATCACAAAAATTTTTCGTTATTTTTCCACAAAATCTTTTTTCTCTATTTTACATCAAAATTTTTACACGTTTATTAGTTTCTTCTTTATTATATATAAGTTGAAAACATTTTTGTTTTTTGCTATTATAATTATGTGTATAATTTTGCGCATTTTTTTACTTTTAGAAGTTTATTTTATAAAAAATAGGAGAATTATTTATGTATTCTACATTGATTGAAAAATGGCCTGAGATTCTCAATACGTTTAAACAGGATTACGATATTTCTGATGTTTCCTTCAAAACATGGATAAAACCATTGCAGGTTAAATCTTTTGAAGACAATGTCGTAACTTTAGTTTATCAGGGTGAAACTGAGATGCTTGGTCTTCAATATATAAAGAAAAAATACCAGATTCCATTAAAAGTAACTATTGAAGAAATTATGAAAATGGAACTTGAACTTCAGTTTGTTTTACCATCTGACATTAAAGATGAACCAAGTGAAACCGAAGAACATATTACAATTAATGAATCAGCTTCACTTACAAGCAGAATTGCTGAAGCTAATTTAAATAGTAAATATACTTTTGATACATTTGTTGTAGGCTCTAACAATATTTTAGCCCACGACACATCTCTTGCAGTTGCTGAGTCTCCAGGTGGAATCTACAATCCTTTATTTATCTATGGAGGTGTAGGTCTTGGTAAAACCCACCTTATGCAATCAATTGGTCATTTTGTATTAAATAAAAATCCTAACGCTAAGGTTTTATATACTACAAGTGAATCTTTTACTAATGAACTTATTGAAACACTACGTAATAAAAGCGGTAATCAACAGGAAATGTCTGATTTTAGAGCAAAATATCGAAATGTAGATGTTTTACTTATTGATGATATACAGTTTCTTCAGAAAAAGGAAAGTACTCAGGAAGAATTTTTCCATACTTTCCAGTATTTGTATATGCATAAAAAAGCCATTGTTATTAGTTCAGATAGAAAGCCTAAGGACTTAGAAGGACTTGAAGACAGATTGGTTAACAGGTTTGAATCTGGATTAACAGTAGATATCCAAAGTCCTAATTATGAAACAAGAATGGCAATTTTGAAAAAGAAAGTTGAAGTTGAAGGTATAGATATACCTAATGACGTATTAGATTACATTTCAACAAATGTTATTTTCAATATTCGTGAACTTGAAGGCTCATTAACTAAGATTATTGCTTTTAGTAAAATCAGCAATCAGACTATTGATTTAGATTTTGCTAAAGATGTTCTTAAGGATTATATTTCACCTGAAGAAGATAACACAATAACATGTAAAAAAATTATCGAAGTAGTTGCTGATCATTTTGGAATTTCACCTAATGATTTAGCTTCTAAGAAGCGTTCTAAAGAAATAGCATATGCCAGACAGGTATGCATGTACATTTGTAAAACGCTTACCGATGAGACAAATAAGAAAATTGGATTAGCTCTTCATAAAGACAATCCATCTACCGTAATATATGGAGTTAATCAGATAAAAGAAGAAATGGCAAGAGACATAAATACTAAAAATATGGTGGAAGTTATTATTAAAAAGCTTAATACGAAGTGAAGTTATTAACATTTTTGTATTAATAACTACTATTTTGATGTTAATAACTATATTTTCAGTATTAAAATGTTATTAATATATTGTTAATATCCTACTTTTATATTTTTAAGCTATTAACATTTTTTATTAACAATATCCTCAAAATGTTAATAGTTTTTAAAATTACTCATTTGTTATTAAT
>NZ_FR878175.1:9506-19609 GCF_000434315.1 Eubacterium sp. CAG:156
TACTCATTTGTTATTAATGCAGCCTTTTCTTTTATACATGGGGCTTAGAACTAGTTTTTAACTTATTAACATCCCCTATATACTACTGCTACTAATTATTATTTATTTATATTATATAAATTTATACATTTTTCAACACTTACACATAAAGGAGATTTTACAATGAAACTTATTTGCAAAAAAAATGATTTACTTTCAGGAGTTAACATTACTATGAAAGCCGTATCCTCAAAAACTACTATGTCTATATTAGAATGTTTTCTTATTGACGCTACTGAGGGAAAAATTAAAATGACTGCTAATGATATGGAACTTGGCATTGAAACGGTTGTCCAAGGTGAAATTATTGAACCGGGTAGTGTAGCTATAGAAGCTAAATTATTTTCAGAAATTATAAGAAAACTTCCTGATAATGATGTAGTTATTGATGTTGATAATGAATATAAAGCAAACATTACATGTGAAAATGCCAAATTTAACATTATAGGTAGAGATGGAGATGATTTTTCTTATTTACCTGAAATAAAAAAGGAAAAAAGTATTAGTATTTCACAGTTTTCATTAAAAGAAGTTATAAGACAGACAATATTCTCAATTGATGACAAAAATAATAATAAACTTATGACAGGAGAACTTTTTGAAATATCAGGTAATAATTTAAAAGTTGTTGCATTGGATGGTCATAGAATAGCTATAAGAAATATTGAATTAAATGCTGAATATGAAGATATTAAAGTTGTTGTTCCTGGAAAAACTTTAAATGAAATAAGCAAAATTTTAAATGGTGGAGTTGATGATATTGTTAATATTTATTTCACAACAAACCATATATTATTTGAATTTGATAATACACTTGTTGTTTCAAGATTAATTGAAGGCGAATATTTTAAGATAAATCAGATGCTTTCAAGTGATTATGAAACTAAGGTTGTAATTAATAAAAGAGAAATGCTTGATTGTATTGATAGAGCAACACTTCTTATTAAAGAAGGCGATAAGAAACCTATTATTATTACAATTAAGGATGGAGTAATGGAATTTAAGATTAATTCTTTCATTGGTTCTATGGATGAAGAAATTTACATTCAAAAAGAAGGAAAAGATATGATGATTGGTTTTAATCCAAGATTCTTAATAGATACATTAAAGGTTATAGATGAAGAACAGATAAATATATATTATGTAAACCCTAAATCACCATGTTTTATAAGAGATGATGAAGGAAAATATATTTACTTAATTCTTCCTGTTAACTTTTCAGTAGCAAATAATTAGTTTAGGAATAGAAAAAAATGGAAAAAATAAAAATAAAAGATGATTATATTAAGTTAGGTCAGGCATTAAAATTAGCAGGACTTGTTAGTTCAGGTATTGATGCAAAGTTTGTTGTTCAGGATGGACAAGTAAAGGTAAATGGAGAAGTTGATACCAGAAGAGGAAAGAAACTTGTACCTGGAGATACTTTTGAATTTGATGGTACAATTGTAGAAGTAGAATAATGGTTATTGAAAAATTAAATCTTTGTAATTATAGAAACTATGAAACATTAGATTTAAACGTTGATTCTAAAACTAATATTTTATATGGTGACAACGCACAGGGAAAAACAAATATTCTTGAAGCTATATATATATGTAGCACAACGAAATCTCACAGAGGTGGGAAAGATAAAGAAGTTATAAAATTTGGATGTGATGATGCACATATAAAAATATATATTAACAAAAAGAATAAAGAATATCGAATTGATATTCATTTGAAAAAAAATAAGTCTAAAGGAATTGCTATAAATGGAATTCCTTTAAAAAAAGCAAGTGAATTATTTGGGATATTTAATGTTGTATTCTTTTCACCGGAGGATTTAAATATTATTAAAAATGGTCCATCCGAGAGAAGAAGGTTTATAGATTTGGAGTTATGTCAACTAGATAAATTATATGTTTATAATTTGCTAAATTACAATAAGATATTAAATCAAAGAAATAAACTATTAAAGGATTTATATTTTAAGCCTGATTTAGAGGAAACTTTGGACGTATGGGATTTACAACTTGCTAAATATGGAAGTGAAGTTATTAAACGTCGAAGTGAATTTGTAAAAAAAATAAACGAAATAATAAATCCAATTCACAAAAAAATTACAGATAACAAAGAAAATATAATAGTTAAATATGATAAAAACTGCGATGAATTAGAGTTATATAATCAACTTGTTTTAACAAGAGAAAAAGATAAAAAGTATAAGACTACAAATGTTGGACCACATAGGGATGACTTAAGTTTTTATTATGATGATATGAATGTAAGAATTTACGGAAGTCAGGGACAACAAAGAACTGCAGCTTTATCTTTAAAACTGGCTGAAATTGAAATAGTAAAAAGCATAATACATGATACACCGGTATTGTTGTTAGACGATGTATTATCGGAATTAGATTCAAAAAGGCAGAATGAGTTATTAAATAGTTTAGAAAACGTACAGACAATTATAACTTGTACGGGTTTAGATGAATTTATAGAAAACAGATTTAAAATTAACAAAATATTTAACGTAAAAGAAGGAAAAGTTTTTGAAAAAACTATTTAACTGAAAGGAGTTACTAATGGGTAACAATACAAATGTAGAAAATGAATATGGTGCAGACCAAATACAGATTCTTGAAGGACTTGAAGCGGTACGTAAAAGACCTGGTATGTATATTGGAACAACATCAACAAGAGGTCTTCATCATTTAGTTTATGAAATAGTTGATAATGCTGTTGATGAAGCTTTAGCAGGTTATTGTAGTGAAATTGATGTACAGATTAACAAAGATAATTCTATTACAGTAAAGGATAATGGACGAGGAATTCCTGTTGGAATTAATGAAAAAACAGGTTTGCCTGCAGTACAGGTTGTATTTACAGTACTTCATGCCGGAGGAAAATTCGGTGGTGGAGGATACAAAGTATCCGGTGGATTACATGGTGTAGGTGCATCTGTAGTTAACGCCTTATCACAGTGGTTAGAAGTTAAAGTATGTAGAGAAGGAAAAATCCATTATCAGAAATATGAATATGGACATGTTGTAAGTGAATTAAAAGTTATAGGTGAATGTGATTCTGATTTTACAGGAACAGAAGTTACATTCTTACCGGATAATACAATTTTTGAAGATACTGTTTATCAGTTTAAGGTGTTAGAGGAAAGATTAAGAGAGACAGCTTTCCTTACTAAGAATTTAAAAATTATTTTAAGAGATGTAAGAGAAGAAGAACCAAAAGAAGAAATATTCCATTATGAAGGTGGTATAAAAGAATTTGTAAGTTATCTTAATGAAGGAAAGACTGCTTTATATGATGACATTTTATATTGTGAAGGAACAGTAAATAATGTTTATGTTGAAGTTGCTCTTCAGCACAACGATGGATATAACGAAAATACAATAAGTTTTGTTAATAACATTAACACTCCTGAAGGTGGAACACAGGTTGAAGGCTTTAAAAGAGCACTTACAAAAACTTTTAATAGTTATGCAAGAACTAAAAAAGTATTAAAAGATAATGAAGAAAATCTTTCAGGTGAAGATATAAGAGAAGGTCTTACTGCTATAATTAGTGTTAAGATTGAGGATCCACAGTTTGAAGGACAGACAAAACAAAAATTAGGAAATAGTGAAGCACGTGCTGCTGTGGAAAATGTTATGAGTGAACAGTTAACATATTTCCTTGAACAGAATCCAAATGTAGGAAAGATTATATGCGAAAAGGCTGTTTTAGCACAAAGAGCAAGATTTGCAGCAAGAAATGCAAGAGAAGCTACAAGAAGAAAAACAGCTTTAGATGTAGCTGCTTTACCGGGAAAATTAGCTGATTGTTCAGATAAAGATCCAAAGAAATGTGAAATTTTCATAGTCGAAGGAGATTCCGCCGGTGGTTCAGCTAAAAAAGCAAGAACAAGAGCAACACAGGCTATTCTTCCTTTAAGAGGAAAGATTTTAAATGTAGAAAAAGCCAGAATAGATAAAATTATGGCAAATGCAGAAATAAGAGCAATGATAACAGCGTTTGGAACAGGAATTCAGGATGATTTTGATATATCAAAATTGAGATATGACAAAATTATTATCATGACTGATGCCGATGTTGACGGAGCTCATATTGATACACTCATGCTTACATTTTTCTATAGATTTATGCCTGAGTTAATAAAAGATGGACATGTATATTTAGCAATGCCACCACTTTATCAGGTAACAAGAAACAAAAAAAATTATTATGCCTATAATGATGATGAGTTAAATAAAATACTTACAGAAATAGGTCGTGATAATCAGAATAAAATTCAGCGTTATAAAGGTCTTGGTGAAATGGATGCGAGCCAGTTATGGGAAACAACAATGGATCCTAACACAAGAATATTGAAACAGGTTAAAATTGACGATGAAACAATAACTGAAATAGATAAGACATTTACAACTCTTATGGGTGATGAAGTAGAACCAAGAAGAGAGTTCATAGAAGCAAATGCAAAATTTGTTCAGAACTTAGATGTATAGGAGGATGCTATAAATAATGGATGACAAGATATTTGACAGAATACATGAAGTAGATTTAAAAAGTACAATGGAGACCTCTTATATTGATTATGCCATGAGCGTAATTGCAGCAAGAGCATTACCGGATGTAAGAGATGGACTTAAGCCGGTACAAAGAAGAGTTCTTTATTCAATGGTTGAATTAAATAATGGACCTGATAAGCCACATAGAAAATGTGCCCGTATTGTTGGTGATACAATGGGTAAATTCCATCCACACGGCGATAGCTCAATTTATGGAGCTTTAGTAAACATGGCCCAGGAATGGAATACAAGATATCCATTAGTTGATGGACATGGAAACTTTGGCTCAGAAGATGGTGATGGCGCAGCTGCAATGCGTTATACAGAAGCACGTTTAAGCAAAATATCTACAGAAATGATAGCAGATATTAACAAAGACACAGTAGAATTTGTACCAAACTTTGATGAAACAGAAAAAGAACCTACAGTTTTACCATCAAGATATCCTAACTTATTAGTAAATGGTACAAGCGGTATTGCAGTAGGTATGGCTACAAATATACCACCACACAATCTTGGTGAATCGATTGATGCAATTGTAAAAATAATTGACAATCAGGTAGAAGAAAATAGAGCAACAGATTTGGATGAAATCATGGAAATTATAAAAGGACCTGATTTCCCAACTGGAGCAAATATACTTGGAACTAAAGGAATAAGTGAAGCATATCGTACAGGTAGAGGAAAAATAAAGGTAAGAGCAACTACAGAAATTGAGACTTTGGATAATGGAAAAAGCAGAATTATAGTTACTGAGCTTCCATATATGGTAAACAAAGCAAAATTAGTAGAAAAAATAGCTGAATTACATAAAGAAAAAAGAATAGAAGGAATTTCTGACTTAAGAGATGAATCAGACCAGGATGGTACAAGAGTAGTAATCGAAGTTAAGAGAGATGCTAATGCAAATGTAATATTAAATCAGTTATATAAACATACACAAATGCAGGATACATTTGGTGTTATCATGCTTGCTTTAGTAAATGGTGAACCAAAAGTCTTAAATTTATTAGAGGTATTAACATGCTACTTAGATCATCAGAAAGATGTAGTTACAAGAAGAACACGTTATGAACTTAATAAAGCTGAAGAAAGAGCTCACATAATTAAAGGTTTATTTATTGCATTAGATAATATTGATGAAGTAATTAAAATAATAAGAGCTTCAAGAAATACAGCAGAAGCAAAGAAAGCATTAATGGAAAGATTTACATTGTCTGAAGCACAGTCACAGGCAATTGTAGATATGAGACTTCGTCAGTTAACAGGTTTAGCAAGAGAAGATTTACAGGCTGAATATGATGATTTAATGGCAAAAATTGCTTTTTATAAAGGAATCCTTGAAGACGAAAATAAATTATTAGGAGCAATCAAGGATGAAATCTTAGTAATAAAAGAAAAATATGCTGATGAAAGAAGAACAACAATTGGAATAGACTTAGAAGATTTGTCAGATGAAGACTTAATTCCAAGACGTGATACTGTTGTAGCCATAACAAATTTAGGATACATCAAACGTATGACAACGGATAACTTCAAAGCACAAAACCGTGGCGGAAAAGGAATAAAGGGTATGAATACCATAGATAATGACTTTATAAAGAATTTATTTATGACAAATACTCATCATTATATTATGTTCTTTACAAATACAGGACGAGTATACAAATTAAAATGTTATGAAATTCCGGAAGCAAGTAGAACAGCAAGAGGAATGGCAATAATTAATTTACTACAGCTTCAGCCAGGTGAAAAAATAACAACAATGGTTCATTTTGATGATTTTGATGAAGATAGAAATCTCATTATGGCAACAAAGAAGGGAACAATTAAGAAGACACCGTTAAGTGCATATATGAATATAAGAAAAACAGGTATTCAGGCAATAACACTTAGAGATGATGATGAATTAATTGAAGTAAAAGTATCTGATTGTGAACAAAATGTATTAATGTTAACAAAGAAAGGTCAGGCAATAAAATTTGCTGAAAAGGATATAAGAGAAACAGGAAGATCTGCAATGGGTGTAAAAGGTATTACACTTAGAAATGGAGATGAAGTTGTAGCAATGCAGCTTGAAACACAGGGCGAATATATAACTTTCGTTTCAGCAAATGGATATGGTAAGAGAAACAGATTTACAGACTTTAAACTACAGAACCGTGGTGGAAAAGGTGTAAAATGTTATAACATTACTGATAAGACAGGAGAAGTAGTAGGCGTAAAAGCAGTTAATGATGGAAATGAAATTATGCTTATTACAAATCAGGGAATTATAATAAGAATAAAAGTTGATGACATTTCAGTACTTGGAAGAGTTACATCAGGTGTTAAATTAATGAACACAGGTGAACAAGAAGATATAATTGTTGCAAGTATAACAAAAGTAAAAGAAAGTGTTACTTTAGCAGATGAAGAAGCAAGAAGATTAGAAGAATTGCAGGAAGACAATGAAAGCGATGAAATAGAATCTGAAGGCATAGATGAAGAAACACAGGAATAATAAAGAACAGTGTGATTGACAGGTGAGAGAAACTAGGTTTTTCTCACCTGTATTAACAATAACTAAAAATACTAATACAAATTAACACAGTAAAGATTGACAAAACACATAAATTATTAATAAGTTTTAAAATAAACAGGGAGGTTATTAATAAATGAGAGAAATAGACGCTCAGTTACTGACAAAAAATATTAAGGAAATGTGTATAGAAGCAAATCATTACCTATCAGATGATATGAAAAAGGTATTTGACAATGCCCGTAATAATGAAAAATCACCATTAGGAAAACAAATATTAGAGCAGTTAGATGAAAATTTAAAAATAGCAAGAGAAGATATGATACCAATTTGTCAGGACACAGGGATGGCAGTCGTATTTGTTAAAATTGGACAAGATGTACATATAACAGGAGCAAATATAGAAGATGCAATAAATGAAGGCGTGCGTCAGGGCTATGTAGAAGGGTATCTAAGAAAATCAGTTGTTAATGACCCAATAATAAGAGAAAATACAAAAGATAATACACCGGCTGTAATTCATTATGAAATCGTTCCGGGAGAAAATATAACAATAACAGTTGCACCAAAAGGATTTGGAAGCGAAAATATGAGCAGAGTATTTATGCTTAAACCAGCTGATGGAATAGAAGGAGTAAAGAATGCAGTGTTAACTGCAGTAAGGGATGCAGGACCAAATGCATGCCCACCTATGGTAGTTGGTGTAGGTATAGGTGGTACATTCGAAAAATGTGCATATCTTGCAAAAAAGGCATTGGCAAGAGAAGCAGATAGTAGTTCAGATATAGAATATGTAAGCAAATTAGAAAATGAATTATTAGAAAAAATAAATAAAATGGGAATTGGACCTGGAGGTTTGGGAGGAACACAGACAGCATTAGCAGTAAATGTGGAGACATACCCAACCCATATAGCAGGATTACCTGTAGCTATAAATATATGTTGTCATGTAAACAGACACGTAACAAGAACAATCTAAAATTAAAAGACTAAATAAAAAGATAATTGTTCCACATCACGGTCTAGTTTATCTTTATTTACGCCATTGTAGCACGTATTTATTACTAAAATAAATTTATTGTATTAGGAGAAAAACATGGATAGAAAAATAACAGCCCCATTTGATAAAAAAATATCACAGGAATTAAAAGCAGGAGATTATGTTTATATTACAGGAACTATATATACAGCCAGAGATGCAGCACATAAAAGAATGGATGAAGCAATAAAAAAGGGAGAAAAACTTCCGTTTGATGTAGAAAATAATGTTATTTATTATATGGGACCATCCCCAGCAAGAGAAGGACGACCAATTGGATCAGCAGGACCAACTACAGCAAGCAGAATGGATAAATATGCACCAAAACTTTTAGACAAAGGTTTAATTGGAATGATTGGTAAAGGTAAACGAACAGAAGAAGTAAAAGAAGCAATTGTAAGAAATAAAGCAGTATATTTTGCAGCAATAGGTGGTGCAGGAGCTCTTTTATCAAAATGCATAAAGAAAAGTGAAGTTATAGCATATGATGATTTAGGCACAGAATCTATAAGAAAACTTGAAGTAGAAAATTTGCCGGTTATAGTTGTAATTGATTGTGAAGGAAATAATTTATATGAAATAGCAATAAAGGAGTATTGTAGTGAAGATAAATAGAATTGCATATATGGTTATGAGAAGATTTTATTATATACCTTCAATGATGCATGACATAGTATCAGCAGAAAATAGTAAAAAATACACATTTGAAGAAAGATATAATAAAGTAAGAAATGTAATCAAAAATGTAAATAAATTTGGTCATGTAAAAATAAGATGTACAGGAACTGAAAATATACCTAAAGAAAATGGCTATATATTATTTCCAAACCATCAAGGATTATTTGACTTCTTATTAATAGTAGAAACACATGACAATCCAGTGTCAGTTGTAATGAGAAGTAATTTAGAAAATGTAATATTGTTAAAACAGGTTAGAAAAGCATTAGATGGCAAATTAATTGACAGAGATGATGTAAGACAGGCAATTGGAATAATAAATGAGATGAAAGATGAGGTTTCTAAAGGTAAAAATTTTGTTATATTCCCAGAGGGAACAAGAAGTAAAGATGGAAACAATCCGGGACCGTTTAAAGGAGGAACTTTTAAAAGTGCAATGAAAGCAAAAGCTCCAATAGTACCTGTAGCATTAATAGATTCGTTTAAACCATTTGATACTCCTGGAACAAGTGAAGTATGTGTTCAAATTCATTACTTAAAGCCAATAAAATATGAAGAATACAAAGATATGAATACAACTCAGGTAGCTGATATGGTTAGAACAAGAATAATAGAAAAAATAAAGAAAGAAGAAAAAGTAAAATTCTAGAAAGTATTTGACAAATAAAAGATGCTATACTATAATAAATTTTGCACTGCTAAATTGTGCAAATTAAATAACTGATATGAATCAGGCAAGGAGAAGTACTCAAGTGGCTGAAGAGGTGCCCCTGCTAAGGGTATAGGCCGTTTACGCGGCGCGAGGGTTCAAATCCCTCCTTCTCCGTTAAAAAAGAATCTGCTAATGATTCTTTTTTTTTGCAAATTATTAATTGCTATAGTTAATAAAGTTTAATGCTAATCTATCTATATTATATATTTACCTATATTGAAATTAAATGTATTAACTATATTAACCTATGTTTAAATCAGTTATAAACATAATATAGATAAAATGGTAAATAGAGTAAAATAAATAAGATTTGTACATTGCGTATAATAACTTGGAAAATGTATATACCGAAATATACGTTCAAAATTTTATTTAGATTTATTAAAAAATGTGTTGACATTACTTAATAAAAGTGTTAATATAATTTTCGCCCGCTAAAAGGCGGGCAAATAAAAATAAAAAAATACTTGACAAGTGATGATTATTAATGATAGAATTAAGAAACTGTCACTTATGATAGTAATAAAACAAGAACATTGATAATTGAACAGC
>NZ_FR878176.1:0-988 GCF_000434315.1 Eubacterium sp. CAG:156
GGAATTGAAGACGGACTATTTGGAAGTGATAGCTTTATGAAGACAGAAAAAACAAAAAATGGTGATTTCTACGATGTATCTTCGCTTGAAGGAAGCAGACCTGAAAATGTAGAAGTACTTGGTGGTGGAGTTAGCACATTTGTTAATTTTTTAATAGAACAGGGAAAGAGGTAATTTCACAATGAAGATTATTATAGCTAAAGATTATAATGACATGAGCAGAAAGGCTGCAAATTATTTATCTGCACAGATAATAATGAAGCCTAATGCTGTAATTGGACTGGCAACAGGCGAGACACCTATTGGAACATATAATCAGTTAGTTGACTGGTATGAAAAAGGAGATATTGATTTCTCAGAAGCAAGAACAGTTAATCTTGATGAATATAAAGGATTGCCTGTAGAACATGAACAGAGCTACAGATATTTTATGAACAAATATTTGTTTGACAGAATTAATATCAAAAAAGAAAATACTCATTTACCAAATGGAATGGCAATAGATGATGATACTGAATGCGAAAGATACGAAAATGTCATAAAGAGTGTAGGCGGAATCGATATGCAGTTATTGGGAATCGGATTAAATGGTCATATCGGATTTAATGAACCGGGCGAATCATTTGAAAAGACAACACATTGTGTTGAACTTACACAAAGCACAATCGATGCAAACTCGAGACTATTCCATGAAGGAGAAAAAGTTCCTGAAAAAGCTTTTTCTATGGGTATTAAATCAATAATGCAATCTAAACAAATTTTACTGATTGCAAATGGCGAAAAGAAAGCACAGATTGTAAAAGATGCATTCTTTGGACCTGTAACTCCAAAAATTCCGGCGTCTATTTTACAGTTACATAACAATCTTACGGTAATTGTAGATAAGGATGCTGCAAAGTATTTATAATTTGTTCGTGCATATAGTGAACGGATTTTTATTTAACAACGTGGAACACCTGCAACTTTTGTTGTGGGAAAATGTTATAAA
>NZ_FR878177.1:0-16752 GCF_000434315.1 Eubacterium sp. CAG:156
ATTTCATTATACCTGCTGACCATATGATTGAATCTGTGTTCCCAATGCATGGCTACAAGCGGCATTCCATCTTTGTCCAGAAAAAGAAATCCCGTATAACCATCTACCACTTTTTCAACCTTATAATCTGGTCTATCCTCAATAATTGCTCGAAACATCTCTGTCACTTCATTTGTCATTGGAATAACCCTTGTTCCGGCATTTGTTTTTGTTGGCTCAATTACATATTCTCTTTTGGAAGTTCTTTATAGCTGATGATCAATATTGATGGTTCTTTTCTCTAAATCAATATCCCTCATCGTAAGTCAACAAAATTCCGAAATTCTCATACCAGTGTGAAAAAGGATATAAATCACTTCATAGTATTTACAATAAACCACATCATCATGTATAAATTTCAAAAATTTTCGCATTTGGTCTTTTGTAACTGCTTCCCTTGTAACAGCATCATTGACTACCACTCCTGCTAATTCAAACTGGAAGGGATTTTTCATAAGGACGTCATCATCCACAGCCATCTGAAATGCCGGACGAAGAACTCCTCGCACTGTCTTTATCGTGCTATGCCCTCTCCCATCTTCCTGCTGCATCTTTATCAGAAACAACTTTGCATCAGATGTCTTTATTATTTTTGATATCTTTTGACTTCCAAAAGGCTCATTTTTAAGAATGTTTCTCACAATCTGCTTTTTTCTTTTCTACCAGCCATTCAAAGCAACCAAGTTCTGAATATTTTTTATAATGATCATATCCTACATCATGTAACAGATAATAGTCGAAATATTCTACACCTGTTTTACGTAACTGCTCATTGAAAATATTGTCTGCTTCATTTTAGTTTTTAAGTGGTAATCTCATCAAGCCAAAACCTAACTTTTTCTGATTCATAATACCCTCCTGGTTTTCTCAAAATATTGCTTTTATTTTAATTGTTTACGGGCAAAATAGCAATAGACCGTTATACATAAAACTTCATCATTATAATGAAATTTTTATAATATAACGGTCTACTTTATTTTTTAATTATTATTTCTTTAAAATTCTAACTTTTTTAGGTTTTGACCACTTCTTGCAGCCAACGGCTCTAACTCGTACAAAAAGTTCCTTTTTCTTTTCAAATGCTTTTTTAGAAATTGTTACTTTTTTATATTTCTTTACTGTCTTTGTTACAATAACTGATGTAAACTTTTTATTCTCAGAAACCTGTACCTGATATCTTTTAGCACCTTTAACTTTTCTAAATGAAAGCCTGATTTTCTTTGCATTTTTCTTCTTTGTTGCTTTCTTTACAACTGTTGTTTTTAATGCTTTGTTTGGAGTCTTTTTCTGTGTTTTCTTTGTTGTTGGAGAGGCTGTTGTTCCTTCAGGTTTTGTTTCACCTGAAGCTGTTGTTCCCTCAGGTTTTGTTTCACTTGGATTTGTTGTTCCCTCAGGTTTTGTTTCACTCGGATTTGTTGTTTCTGGAGTAACCGGCGTTACACCTTTCCCAATCTTATAATCTCCATAAAGACCATCCTTTGCTCCATTTGTAGAAACTCCTGCATTATTGTCTGCCTTCTCGTCTTCTCCTGCCTTAACCATACGCTGGTAAACACGAACATAATCAACTAACATTGTTCCTGATGTAAAACTGCTGTCAGGTACATAACCACTGTCAAATGTTCCACCTGCTGCAAGATTTAAAATAAGGTAAAATCTCTGGTCAAACGGTGCATATGCATTTCCTCTGTCTGAGCCTGAATACCACTCACCATATGTACATTTGAAATAGCATTTGCCATCACAGTAAATCTTAATATTTTCAGCATCCCACTGAACACTGTATACATGCCAGTCGTCAATGCCTGTCTTTTTATTACCATCTCGTGTTATGTTAAATGCATCTGATGTATTAATATTATTTGGCCACTGTGCACCATAATGTAATGTACCAAATACCATATTTGGTGTTCTTCCACGTCCTTCAAATACATCTATTTCACCTGATAATGGCCATGAACCATAACGTGAGTCATTTGGAAGCATCCACATAGCAGGCCATATGCCTGTACCTGTAGGCATTTTTGCTCTGAAATCAACTCGTCCGTATTTCACTGAGAATTTATCTTTTGTTGTAATCTTTCCTGATGAATACTGAGCAGTTGCTTTCTTAGATGGATCACCTTTTTCTGTAAATACCTTTGACTGCTTTTTCATAAGAATATTTAATGCACCATCTTTTACTGATACATTGTCTCTTGTGTAGTATTCAAGTTCCTGATTTCCCCAACCGGCTGTGTTAATATCGTCTTCTTTAAGTAAGAATCCTTCATCATATGACCACTTGCTTGTGTCAAGAGATGCACCATCAAATTCATCATTGAAAATCATCTTCCAACCTGCCGGTGTATATGCATTTGAATTGTCATTTACTTTAATATCTGACATATCTGATGGAAGTGTTGGCTTATAAGATGTATTTCCTTTAATTGTATACAATACATAGTTATTGCTTGCATCTCCACCTTTTTTACCATCAATAGGATATGTGACTTTTATTTCTGTATCCTGTCTTACAGGCTGGAACCAAAGTCCATAAACATGATCAACAAAATAACCCCACTGACTGCTTAGTGAATATTTGTTGTAACCACTTCCTTCATATACCCATCCACAGGCTGCAACATCTGTAAGTGGAATCCACTTTCCATCTACCTTAACTTCGTATTTAAATAAATCCAAATCATCTTTTATAGCTTCTGTTCCACCAATTTTTGGAAGCGGAATACCAACTGATGCTGTACCACTTGTGCTTGCATCGTATGATGTGCCATTATATGCTGTGATTTTGTAATTTGATCTGGTTGGCTTTGTATATGTAACTTTTACATCCTGATGTACATTTGGATTTGACTTTGATGCAAATCTTAATGTAAATGACCAACTGATATTTGTAAACCAATATCCACCATCACCATCTGAGTAATATCCAAAGTTCTGATCCCACAGAAATCCTGATGCTGCATTGCCTAAAAACTGAACAAATCCTTTTCCGTCATTGTTGTCTACTGTAATGTTAACATCATCCTGAATCTGTTCATACTTGATACTCTTGTCTCCATTAAATGTCCATGCTCCCCAATGTGTAGCTGAACCACCTGTTGTATCTGCCTGAATATTTGTTTCTGTTGTAGAAATACTTGTAAGCTTATACTTTGAAAGTTTGTTAAGTTCCAATTTGTAATCAAGATTTATGTTATTTGTTTTTCCATGGAAACGGAAATATGTTGTTTCTGTAAGTTTCATCCAGCAAACCCAGCCACCCCATGACTGATATTCCCATGCCCAAGTGTCATTCCACTTGAAGTAACTTACATCTTCAATTTTCTTCCATTCACCATTTGTTCCGTTTTCCTGTTTAACATAAACCTGAATGTCTTTTTCCACATCTGCAATGGAAAGTTCACTACTGGCTTTTCCGTTAAACTTTGGCATTACAAATCCATAGCTAACTGTACCAACTCCTGAATGTGTAATTGTTGGTCCATCATTTGTTGAATAATAATCCATTGATGAAACAACTTCTGCCGCTGCTCCCTTTACATCACTACCTGAAAAAATTACTCCTGCTGAAGTAAGCAACAATGCCAGAGACATTACAACAGAAATTAATTTTTTCATAGTTTTTCCCATACTAAAAAATTCTTTCATAATACTTCCTTTCTTTTCCCTTACGGAAATAATCTCGCTATACTGCCTTTTAATTATATGAATATTCATTTTTTCTTTAAATGGTCTGTATTTTTATATGGTATTCAAATTTTATAAAAACGTTTTAATTATTATAATAACTTTTTACTTTCCTTTTAGTTGCTCCAAACAAATCTTTTGGGGTATCTCTTAAACTAGCTTGCTTAGAACGATTACAATGCTTACAAATACATTGTAAATTTAATACGGAATCTCTTCCACCATATTTCTGTGGAATAATGTGGTCAATATCCATATCACCTTTTCTGAAACTACGTCCACACTTAATACATTTATACCAACCATTGTTGTTATCATATGCATCATTTTTATCAAAATAATTGCTTCTATAACCCCTATCTTCTCTCCTTTCTGCTTGTTTTTACTCTGTGGCTAAACTTTTTTATAGTTTTGGATTATTATACTACAGCTATAAAAATATTACAATTATATATCATATAATATGAGGTGATTTCATGAAGGATATTGATTTCGATTCTATTGGCAAGAAATTAAAAGAAATGGTGTGCTACCTGTCAATAGGACAATAAAAAATAATAAATTTTTGTATCGTCAGCCGATTTACGGCTGGCGATATTTTTAAGCTACTTTTATATATTGATTATGATATTCCATTGGTGTCATCACATTTAACTTTCTTTGTAATCGTTGGTTATTGTAGTAATTAATGTAATCGGTTATAGCTGCAATTAAGGCAGTTCTATCATTGAAATGTTGGCAGTAATACATCTCTTGCTTTAGAATCCCCCAAAATCCTTCCATCGGTCCATTATCAATACAATGGGCGACTCTTGACATGCTTTGTTTCATATGATGTTTCTTTAATCTGGTACGGAACTGCGCACTTGTATATTGAAATCCACGATCAGAGTGGAAGAGTGGATGTGCATCAGGTTCCAAGCGAACTGCTTCATCAAAAGTATCCATAACTAATGGATTATCATTATGGTCACTTATTTTAAAAGTTACAATTCTTCAATCGTATAAATCTAAAATGGCACTCAAATATATCTTGTGAACTTCATTTCCAATGTAATATTTAAACTCGGACACATCAGTGAGCCATTTCTCGTTCGGCTTATCCGCATGAAAATCTCGATGCAAATAGTTTTTTGCAATGTGATCGGGATTCTGGTCTCCTCTGGTACAGCTTTTGGGTTTCCATTTAATATTTGACTTTATATCATATTTTCTACAGATGCGGAGAACTCGTTTATCATTCACATGAATTCCTTTGTGTCCATCTAATTCATCTCGGATTCTACGATATCCCATATCCGGATGTTCTTTATGTATCTTTTGAATTTCAACAGATAACGTTTCATTCTGCAATTCATTATTGCTTTTCGGATGCTTTAGCCAGTTATAGTATGCAGAGCGTGTAATATTAAGATACTTACAAAGTTTATCTATAGGATATCTCTTGTCAGAGGATAATTCTTTGATTGCCTTATATGCAGCTAAACGGTGAACTAAAAATAACGGTCCCTCCTTTCCAGTTCTCTGACTTTTTTTAACAGATTATTTTCCATTTGTAAATCAAGATTTTTTCTTTCGAGTTCAGCGATTCTATCACGTAATACTTCCTCAGGTGTACGACTTGGTAATGATCCGACTCGTCTACCACGGCGGTCTTCCAGACCTTTACTTCCCATTTTTTCGTACCGTTTTACCCAGTTACGAACTTGTTGATAAGAACATTGATATTTTAAAGCCATTGCTCCATAATTCTTATCATTTGCAGGCATTCCATAACTATTTTTAATCGCTCATCAAGAGTCGTTGATTTTGCTTTTTTCATGCAAGCACCTCCAGTGGATGTTTTTAATATTCCACCAGAATTATACACCTTAATCCACTTTAAAAGTTGTGTATGTGAACGGATTCCATATTTTGAGCAAATATCATCAAGAGAACCTGCTCCATTAAGATAATCATTTACCGCAGATATTTTTAGTGTTTTTGAGTAACTCTTGTTTTTGGGCTGATTAAGTAAACCTGCTGGTCCATTGCATTGGTATATAGAAATCCATTTTCTAATACTTTGGGAGGCAACTCCAAGTTTTTTACTTGCCTGACTCAGTCCAATCTCTCCATCAAGATATTGCTCAACTATTTTTACTTTTACTATTGGATCTATTTTGCTTTTTCTGGACATAAAAATACCCCCATATAGGACTTTTATATTTTATTGTCCTATATGAGGGTAGCATATCATTCTATCATTTTAATACGACAGTCTTTATAACTTACTTACGTCTCATTTTATGCAACTTCTTTTTCTTCATTTTTTTCAAATAACTTCTTTACACCCTGTACGGCAACAATTACACCAAGGATTAAAAGTAATACTGCAAAGATTAACTGTAATGTATTTCCAAGTGATAATCCTGTTGTAGCAAATGCTCCACTTAATTTGTAAATTGTCATTCCAAGGGCTGTAAATGTAACTGCCATCATAAAGAACATTGGTACCCATAACATCCAACCCTGACGTTTTGTTTTCTTTAAGAATACTGCACAAGCTACTAAAGCAAGTACTGATAACAACTGGTTTGCTGAACCAAATAATGGCCAAATTTCTGCATAACCAACTTTTGCAAGTAAGAATGCAAGAACTAATGTAATAACTGTAGCAAAATACTTATTTGTTACTACCTTCTGGAATGGTGTCATATTATCATCAGTTACTCCTTCATCTAAGAAGAATTCCTGGAATGAAAGACGACCAATTCTTGCAACTGAGTCAAGTGATGTTAAAGCAAAAGCTGAAACAGCAAGGTTAATTAATGTAAATACTAAATTATGTGGTAAACCAACTGCTGATAAGAAGTTTGCAATTGCACCTGCAAAAATCTGTGGCTGTGTTGTTAAGCCCTGTGCTGCTGCTTCTCCTTTTGCAAATGAAGCAACTGCGATTAATGCGATTACACCAAGCATACTTTCCATAAGCATTGCACCAAATGATACAGGTAACATATTCTTTTCATTTTTAATTTGCTTTGAAGCTGTTCCTGATGAAACAAGTGAATGGAAACCTGATACGGCTCCACATGCTATTGTTACAAATAAAATTGGGAACATATACTGTCCATCTACGTTGAAACTTGTAAATGCCTGTAAGTTACATGAAGGATTTGAAACAAATATACCTACAACTGCACCTACAATCATAAAAATTAATAAATAACTGTTTAAATAATCTCTAGGCTGCAATAATGCCCATACAGGAACTACACTGGCAATAAATATATAAGCGAATATAAAAAGATGCCATGTTTCTCTTGTTAAATAAACAGGGAAGTTTAAACCAATTACTACTGCTACTACTAACATTGCAATTGCTATTACTGTATTTACCCATTTATTTAATTTTGCATATTTTAAAATCATTCCAAGTGCTACTGCTTCAAAAATAAATAAAATTGAAGTCATTGCTACTGCACCGTTTGCTGAGATTTTTTCTACTGCCTGTCCTGCAACTTCAGGTACTGTAAATCCGTTAAATGTTCCGGCTACAACATCTGCAAATGCTGCAACTACTAAAATACAGAATAACCAACAGAAAAGTAAAAATAATTTCTTTCCTAATTTTCCAATATATTCTTCAATTATGTAACCAATTGTACGACCTTTGTTTTTAACTGATGCATACATTGATGCAAAATCCTGAACAGCTCCGAAGAACACACCACCTACAAGCAACCATAATAAAACAGGAAGCCAACCAAAAACTGCTGCCTGAATAGGTCCATTAATAGGACCCGCACCTGCTATTGATGCAAACTGATGTCCAAATACCACATTTGTATCCGCCGGTACATAATCAACTCCATCCTGTAATTCATATGCCGGAGTTTTTGCATTAGGGTCAATGCCCCATTTGTTTTGAAGGTAACGACCATAAAGAAGATACGCTCCTCCAAGTACTACAATCGCAATTACCATCATTAAGATTCCATTCATTTGTATTACCTCTCTTTTGTTATTATTTAGCTAGTTTATTCTTTTATTACAAAAGAAAAAGCCTTCATTGTCTTACGACAACAAAGGCGAAAATATCAATTTCGTGGTACCACTTTGTTTGAAATAATTATCACTAATTAAAACCACTTATCACTGTCACATCCAACAGCTTCTTCTGTAACGTGAAGACTACGTCTCTGCCTACTCACTATGTTAAGTTTTGGGAGAGATGCTCCAGGGTGATGTTACAACAATTCTTTTCTTCCGATTCTCAGCTACCTCGGTTCTCTGTAATCAAGACACTTTATTGTAATGTATCCCTTTCTACGCAACTAACTATTACTTTTTACAAGTTCTGTTTTATCACTTATTATTAAATCATGCAACAATAAATTTATTATTTTTCTACAATTTAATTATTTAAACTATGTCCAAATTATTTGCATAATTATATTAAGCATTATTTTAATAATTTTAATATTTCAGCTGTTTTTCTTATATTTTTTTCGTCTGTTCTATAAATTTCATATTCACTTAACCCGGGGATTCCCATATTAACATCATCATTTCGATATTCCATTTTGCTGTTTTCTACAACCTTACCTGTCATATGAAAGCTTTTTGCCCCGGTTATTTTAGCTATTTCCTTAATATTATCTGAATTTACACCTGCACCAACTAAGATCTCTATATCACTTGTTTTTTCAACTAGTTTTTTAATTAACTTTACACCTTCAATACAACTATTTTTTTGTCCTGAAGTCAATATTGTATCTATACCTAATTTCCTAGCGGTCTCAAATGCTTCAAATGGATTTTTACACATATCATATGCTCTATGAAGAGTAACTCTGCATCCTGTTGCCATATTCATAATTTCCTTCATATATGCCTCATTCAAACTTCCATCAGGATTAAGACAACCTATAACAATGGCATTTGCTCCTTCTCTTGCAAATTTTTCACTTTGTCTGCACATTATCTCAAATTCTGATTCTGTATAGCAAAAATCTCCAAATCTTGGTCTTATCATAACATTTATTGGAATTCGAATTTTATTTCTTATTATTTTAAACAACTCTAAATCAGGTGTTGTTCCTCCTATAATAATATTTGAACATAATTCAATTCTGGTTGCCCCTCCATTAGTTGCTGCAATAGCTGATTCTACAGAATCCACGCATACTTCTAACACATATTGATTCATTCTTTTTTCCTCTTTTTATAATATATTTATTTTTATTCATGACTATTATTAAAAACAGTTATCAAAACGGAACAATTTTTGTATTCCTTAAGTTTTACATATTCGTCAATATATCTATTATACATAAAAGACAGCATATACACTATGCGTTTTTAAATAATTACACTTCTAAATGTTTATCCTAATTTCTTCCCTATTATTCGATATAAACTATATTATCTTACATACTCTTCTATACTTCTTTTGAGTCTTAAAAGTCCATCCTCAAGTCTTTCTCTTGGGCATGCTAAATTCATTCAGCCTATCTTTTCTAACGTTTCCTTGTCCCACATTTTGCCAACCGGATTGTGTGGATTGCAAAAAATTAACATTGAAGTCTGTGGATTTGCAAGTTTACTTTCCACATTCCAACCTAAATATTCACCTGAAATATATGAATCATCTACCATTACATTTTTACTATTCCAAAACGCATCTTTAGAAAGCAACTTTGCATTATGAATTTCTACATTCTCTGCACCATCAAATGAATATATTGTTACATCTATGTTCTTCATCTATGTTAGCACATAACCCTAACTTCAAGTCAAGAGTTATATAATATTTTCACTCTACGTATAACTAATTTATGGCATATAAAAACTCCCTTCACGCATCGGCAAAGGGAGTTTTATTCAAATCATCATCTGATGATTCATCTTATGCTATTTTATCCTTCAATAGCAATGTATTTACTTTTTGGTTCTATCTTCTCCTGTTCTTTTGGAACATTAAATGATAAAATACCATTTTCATATTTAGGATGAATATCTTCGACTGTTACGTTATCACCTACATAAAAGCTTCTGCTCAAGCTTCCTGCATAACGTTCACGTCTTACATATTTACCCTTCTTATCTTTCTCATCCTTATCAAGACCTTTAGCGGCGCTGATTGTTAACATACCATCTTCCAGTTTCATCTGGATTTCATCCTTCTTAAATCCCGGAAGGTCTATATCTACCTCATATCCGTTTTCAGTATCTTTTACATCTGTTTTCATCAAATTCTTTGCATGTTTACCATACAATTCTTTTCCTGCATCAGAAAATGCTGGGAATGCAAAATCATCTGTAAAATCATTCATAAAATCATCAAATAAGTTTTCTCCAAAAATACTAGGCATCATCATAAGTCATATCTCCTTTCAAATCAGATATAAAAATTATATTTGCACTATCGGAGAAATCCGAGGTGTAGTTTTTTATATTGTAAACTAAGGTTTTGGTTAAACACTTGGATTTTTACTGATTGCTGAATCATCATTCACTAAAAACAATTACCTGAATTATCATTCATTAATCTTTAAATCCTTATCTTTTAACTCTCTTCCTTTGTTCTGATTACGTTATAACTCGTTTTGTTAGCACTGTCAAGAGGTGAGTGCTAATTTTTTTGTGAAGATTTTGTGAACTTATATTACCATCTCTGTATAATATCTATTTTCCATAACATACACCTTAATTTTTCCGTTGTACTTCTTAACAATATCATATATAATAGCCTGTCCCATTCCATGTTTCTGCTTATTTTTCTTAGTTGTATCACCAATTGTAATCGGACTTTGTTTTAAAGTTTTATTATTAATTTTAATTTCAAGTACTTCCATATTACATTTACAATAAAATTCAATTTCCCCTTGTTTTAATTTTTTACTTTCTTCTATCGCATTGTCAAATAGGTTTGCTATTATTGCTATTAAATCAATTTCACTTACTAAAATCTGTTCATTTACATCAGCTTCAATTTTTATATTAATTCCATTTTGCCCGCATTGTCTTACTTTATTTTCAATAACTGAATTAATCAATATGTTATTACAATAATTATACAAATTATTATCGCTAATCATTGGCATTTCGCAAATGCCTTTTTCAAAAGAATCAATTTCATTATTTTGGCTTAATAACGTTCTGATTTCTTTCATTTTAATCTCAATATCACGTTTAATCTTTTCGGTATTTTCCATCTGATATTTAAGTGTCCGATAATATTCCTTCATTACTGTATTTTCTATATTTAAAATTTTATTTTCCTGTGCTATTCTTTTTTCATTTTTCTTGCGGATTATCCAAGATACACTATACATAATTAAAATAGCTGTGCAAATTCTAAAAACATATAAAACAATAACAAACATGATTTCTTTAGTCACAAAAGATTTCGCAGAATTAACAAAAAACGCATACATATCAAAAATAATCAATAGCATCCACCATATAATAGGATACTTTATTCTCTTTTCAGAAAAGTTTCCAAAGCATTTCTTTATAATTGTTGTCATTATAAAAATTTCAAATATAGATATTAATAATGCGACAATTGCTATTATAATGTTTTTACTATCCATATTTGTTTTTACAAAATAAGGTAGCATATCATTCTTTCCGCCGGTTATCACAACCGTAGGCATAACTATAAATGCAATTCCAAATGTCTCGACAATAAAATTTGCTAACATAATTTTTAAATATGGTTTACTTGTGAGTAATTTTAATAGGACAAAAAATATCAATATGTATATTCCATTAATAATAGTTATTGTATTAGTCTCATCTTGCGTAAGTATGTGTGTATATTTATAAAACACAATTGTCAAATTAAGAAAAAATAATTTCATTAAAATAATGCAAAACAATTTTAATCTTTTATCTTTTTGTACCCCAAGTAATATTTTAATTGCATAATATGTTGCAATACTTACCAGCAATTCTAAAACTGCTGCATTTATCATATTTATAACTAATTCTTTTCCGCTATACATTATCTACCTTTTCATTTGTATTATATTTTATTTTCAAAATACAATCTTTCTTTAAATAATAACCGTAATCTCATTTGCTCCATTCAAATATTTATCATCAAATACTCCCTGGTATTTTTCTGTAATTTCTTTTATTACACTAATTTTCATCTTGTCTTTATTTTTATTAAAATTACCATCAAATTTAATGCAAATTAAGAAATTATTTTTTTCTTTAGAGCATTTAAAATCTAATTTTTTCACATTTGTAACTTCACTATTTTCTATTACTAAATCAAATAAATTTGAGAGTAACGCCACCAAATCCATTTCAGAAATTTGTTTGACATCAAAATTTCCTACTTTAATTTTAATATTAATTCCTTGATTTTCACATTGCTCTCGTCTATTTACAAATATTGCATTTATAACAGGATTTCCACAATAATCTATCGTTTTAAGATTATTATATTGTTCCTCAATTTGTCCTACATATTTTAAAATATCCTGCTTACTTCTTTTAGATGTTTGTATGTCTTTTATCAAATTCATGTGCTTTTCAATATCATGTCTAAACTTTCTTGTTCTTTCCATCTGAAATTTTAATGTATTATAGTATTCTTTCATAACTGCATTTTCAATACTTAAAATCTGATTTTCCTTCTTTATCTGTTTTTCTTTTTGCAAACGCATAAACCATGAAACTGCATATAGCACAGAAAACATTATTATAATCATAATAATATTCATTGCAATAAAGATAGTACTTCCACTTTGAATAGCTGTTGTAGTTAATCCGCTTATGGTAAATATCAATACAATAATCCACCAAAATATTCTATGCTTGATTTCACTTTTAAAATAATCATCAAAAAACCTTTTAAGCACATATTTTTCTATTGCAATCAATACAATCATTATCACTAATACTGTTGCAAAAGTAATTATATTATTTAAACTCAATTCTAATGTTATAAGAGTTCTTTGTTTTTTCCCAAGTATATGAGCTATTATTGTAATTGGGCTAAATGATATAACAATAGATATTATCTGTGCTATCATGTCTGAAATAAATATTTCCAAATATTTTTTCTTTGTTATCACTTTTAATGTACAAAAATAAATCAGAGTATTTATTCCCTGAAGCATCAAAATAATGCACTTACTATTAACAGACTCATCTCCAAAATATGTATAATACATTATTGTCAAATTAAAAGTAAGCATACTAACAAAGAATATTGGTAAAAAAATTCTTCTTTTGCTTTTCTCTATTCCAAGTAAAATCACGAAACTATAGTACATTGCAAAAATCAAAAAGATTTCATAAAACCCGCCATTTATCAATGTTATAATTACATCATTTGTTTTTTCCATAATATCTCCCTATTGTTTATTTAATATTTTCTGCCTTTGTAAATACTAATACCAATATTAACTTTAACATATAAATAGGAATAACTAAATCAAAAAAATGCCAAATCTTACTGCTTTTTCTCACAATAATATTTGGCATTTTTGTCTCATAATAACTAAGTATTTACTTAACCTTAATTTTTAATATCTTCTTTGCATAATCATATTTATCTGTACTTTGTGCAATTACTAATATTCTGTATGTACCTTTTGGTGCTCCTTTTTTTATAGTTACCTTTCCCTTTTTAGAAACCGAAATATACTTTGATACTTTTGAAGGCAAGCATTTATAGATACTGTATTGCAACTGACCATCACCGGTAGTTTTCGCTTTTAAATTGAATACTACCTTTTTCTTCTTCAAATTGTTTACCTTATATTTTCTTATTTTAGCAGTTGTGATTTTTTGTTTCTTTAATATAACACTATCAACTGTTGATTTTGTTGTTATTACATCGTTTGCACTAGATTTTTCATCTTGCTTTGATGACTCAACATTACTAATATTCGTTTCTCTGTGTTGTATTGTACTATTATCTTCTACTGTCACTGTATAAGTAACTTGTGAGATTTCTGATACACCATTTTTTCCAACTGCCTGAATTCCAATTGTATAAATTCCACTACTTGCAAACAAAGATGCTGCCAGCATATATGAACTATTAATAGTATTTGCCATAATTACACCATTTAAATAAATGTTGTAGTACAAAACATTCGTATCTGTATTCCAAAAAACATTATAGTTTCCTGTTACATCAACTATTCCTACAATTCCCTCCGGTTTCTTTACACTTTCAATATTACCGGAAGTAGTAGTCTCATTAGATGAATTATACTCTGTTGTACTTAAATCCCCTATTGTAGTTGAAACAGACTCACTTGTTTCATTTGTTACTGTAGATTCTGTTGTACTTAAATCACTTGTTGTAGTTGGCTCATATTTAGTTGTTTCATCTATTACTGTAGATTCCGTTGTATCAACTTCTTCACCAATCTGAATTGCACTATAAGTAATTTCACTTTGATTCATATTAGTTATCTTAGAATATGCATAAATAATAGCACTTTCAGATATAACAAATGGCTTTTCATACTTTTTAAAAACATCTTCCCCCATATACATATCATCCGAATTTAATGAATCTTTATCCGCAATATAATAATATATATCTGCATTAGCAATAGTAGAATATAGCGCTACCGTTTGTGCTGTTTTATATGTTCCTGATTGAACAGTAAAAATTGGACTTGGGCTATCTTCTGTATATTGTGCAACTGGCGATATTACAATATCTTTAGTAACATACATTGCCTCATCATATCCATTCCAACATTTAAATACTTCATTGGCACTTGGTGCTGATAGATTATCTGGTATCTCAGCCTTTTCTCCATATGCTATTTGTTGTTCACTTATAACATTTCCTTCCCAATCCTTAAAAATAACCGTATATGTTGTATCCTTATATGATGCTTCAACAATCATATTATCTGTAACTGTTTTAACTTCTTTATTTGCAGAATCTACCCATTTATCAAATTTTTGTCCTTCTTTACTTGGTATATTATCTGTTGTTAATTTATCACCATAATCGAACTCTTTAATTTCAAGAGATGTATTATCCCAGTCCACAAAAATAACTGTGCATTTTTTCTTCTTATACTGAGCTGTAATTACCATATTTTCACGTATATTTTTAAGACCTGTATCCCATCCTATAAAATCATATCCTTCTTTTTCAGGTGCCTCAGGTGCTTCTACTGTTCCACCATCTGCAACTTTCTTCTGCTCACCAATACTATTTCCTTCATCGTCAACAAAATCTACTGTAAATACCTGTTTTGGTGCCTCGATTTTTCCTATTACCTGATAATTAGTTGAACCTTCAATCCCTAAAGTTATAATAAAATCTCCTGTTTTTGCGGTTGGTTCTTCCTTTGTTATAAATTCAAATTTATAATGACCGTTTTCTCCAATTTTCACCTGACTAATATACTCAATCTGACTTGCAATCGGATCTTCATTTTGTCCTTTATAAACTAATAATGTTGCAACTTTACCTGCTGAATTAGGAATATCTCCCTCTACTGTTCTCTTTACACCATTTTTATCTTCTAAAGTATCTTTTGTTTTATATTCTAAACTTGAAGATTCATCATTTACATCGGCTCTATACCATGAATCTTCTCCTGTTCCATTAAACAAATCAATACCGTCATCAACAGTAGCTATTTTCTTTAATTCTGTAAATGTTCTGTTATATTCCCATTCTCCAGGATATTCCATACTATCAGCATATTTACTTGTATATGTATATACAATCTTTCCATTATTTATGTTTGTATATTTATACCTTTTATAGTTATAGCAAGGAACATCTGTTGAATTTGTTTTAAATCTATATGTTGTTCTTGTCTCCACCTTTTTATCAGATGAACTATCAACTTTCGTAGCCTGCCAATTGCTGAACTCATTCATCCAATATGTATAATTTTTATATTCTTGTCTTGTTCTGTATCTGTAAATAGGGTAAATTACCTGTCCTTTACCATTACCTGAAACACTTGCACTTTGCGGTTCACCATTATTACATCCATTTAGTTCAAAATACCAGCTTACACCATTTATTATTACTCTACCTTTAGTTTTTAAATTTGAACCTGCCTCATCTGTTGTTAAATATCCTCTGGCGTATCCCGAAACTGTATCCTCTGTCTGCACCCATGTCAATGCTGCTCCACAATTTGAGCAAGCTCCTCCAAAAGGATCTCTTCTTCCACACCTACTACATGCAAACGCACATATTCTATAACCGTTTTGAGATTGAACATCTGTTAAAGTGTTAGCTCCAACCCAGTTTCTAGACCATCCCGACCAATTTCCCCATGATGTATATGTTCCTGTATTCGATGTATTTGTTAATGAATATCCATTAGGTGTAGTTGGTGTACCTGTTGACTTAATTGTTTTAGAATCTTTATATCTATATTCAGTTCTAGATTCTTTAATTATGTCTTCTCCCTCAGGAACGGTAGTACTCCAATCTGACCACTCGTTTCCTACATCTACAGCACCTGTAACTATTTTTGATTTAGGTGTTCCTGTTGTTTCATCATCAATTACACCTACCATTGAAACCTGTACTCTTGATGCTAATCCTGAATATAGCACAGTTATTTCGTCTGTCAATTCACCTGTTTTTGGCATACTAACTGCTCTAGTCTCAGATGCAACCATTTTCCCTGATTTTGTCATTAACGCAACAACTAATTTTCCTTTTGTAAAATTATCCGGGAAATTAGTTAAATTTACATTAACTGTATATCCTGTACCTTCATCATTTCTTTTTGCACTTTTAATCTCTGTTACAATTGGTAAGTCTGAATTTTCCCATACATATGTGGCTTTAACTGTCAATGACTTTTTAACTGTTTTATACTCATTTGTACTCCATCCTGCAAAAATATATCCATTTTTACTAGGAATATCTGTAGGTTCATTTGCAGATGACATATATTCAACCTTTTGAACCTTATCTATAACATCTCCTTTATAATCTACAAATGATACAGAATATGTATTTATTTTATATATTGCTTTAATTGTTGTATTTGCTTTTACATTCTT
>NZ_FR878177.1:16784-36961 GCF_000434315.1 Eubacterium sp. CAG:156
TCTGAACTCCAATTTTGGAATGTATATCCTTCTCTCTCCGGTGGAACAGGTGTAGATGCATTTCCTCCCCATTTAACACTTTGTGGATTGCCAATAGTTTGATTTTCCCAATCTACATATTGAACCAAAACATTGTCATGAGCAATGCAATTAGCCGAACTGTTACTTCCACTTGTTCCTGCTGAATTTGACGCACTTACTGTTACTTTATATGTGCCTGCATTTCTAATAGAAAATGACACACTTGTTCCACTAATACTTGTTGATTGATTATATGCACTATTAGTAGTACAAATTAACTTAACATCATACCTTGTTGCTCCGGAAGATGCATTCCAACTTGCTGTAAGTGCATCACCTATTCCTAAATCAGATTTATTTATTCTAATATTTGTTGGAGCCTGCGGTGTTACATTAATATTATAAATGTAACTTTCATTCATTGGATTAACTGCTGCTGCTGACTTCCACCAACTCCATGAATTAGTTATTTTAAAATGTAAGTGAGGGCCTGTAGCTGCTCCCGTCATTCCAACCTTTCCTAATTCCTGTCCCATTTTTACATATGCACCTGGATATACATTTGCCGGAATGCTACCATATATCATATGCGCATATGAATAGTGTCTACCATCAACACCTTTTATAACAACACCTGTACCAAATTCATGACAATTATTGCATTTTCCATATTCTCCTAAATTATGGCTATCAGTGAACTTGTACTCAACAGTACCATCAATTGCAGATTTAATTGTGGCACCATATATATTACTGTCATTGATATCGATAGCATCATGCCAGCTAGTCACTCCTCTACTTAAGCTTGTATGACCTTCGACCGGCCATAATAAAGTCGTTGATGCCTTAACTTGTTGTTGATACGCAGGCATACTTGTTAAAATCATTACAAAAGTGAGTATAATTACCATTATTTTCCGTACTATTTTATATTTTTTCAACTAAATCGCCTCTTTTCTATTTTTCAATTTTCTTTATGCTATCTATGTCATATATTCCAAATGGTGTACAGTAATACGCTGAATTCTCCGTCATAGTTCCTTTTATTTTAACTTTTTTATTTTTATATTTTTTCCATTGTTTTTTATCTATATATACACATATTCTACTTTGAATAGGTGCATCATCGTACATATATGAATGCTCAACAACAAATTTAGGCTTAACATATAAAACATAATTAATCTGATATTCACCTCCATAATAATACTTAACCTTCTTTAATTTGCCTTTCATTGTTACATTGTCATTAGAACTGTATACACTCTTAACTTTCGCGTTAACACAATTACTGTTACCTGTATACCAAAGCATTCCCAAAATCATAACTAGAATTAACACTTTACCTACATTTTTTCTTTTCATATTTTCTCCTTTCTCAACACGTTAATTATTAAATTTCTTCCTTTGATATCCCACCCAACATTTACATAATTCTTATTAATATTTTACCATTTCCACCCACATCCATTTTTGCTATTTATGTCGTTTTCGTGTCGATTTTTGCACATTTTTATTCCAAATAAAAAAAGAACATTTATAAGTCATTATTAACTTACAAATGTTCTCTGCCTTTAAATTATTTATAAATATTTTTATATCTGTTCCTTGCTCCATTTTACAAAAGCTTCTTTAAAAATCGGCTGATATTTTCTGCTTATTGGAATCTTTTCATCATTAACCATAGTGCATAATTCCCTGATATATTTCTTTATGTAATTCATCGAAACCATAAAACTATTATGGCATCTTATTATGCTGCTATCTTCTATTAGTTCTTCTAATTTATTAAGTGGCAAATATGTCTCCCACTCCTCTTCTTTTCCATGAATAAAAGTGGTTCTTCCCTTTCTTTCTATGTAAACTATATCTAGATATTTTATTGCAATAAACTTATTTCTCTTTCCTTCAATTCTAAGAGTTTTCTGGTGTTCTTTCGTTTTATTAATCATTTTGATATAAATTTCAGGAAGCCTTTTTTCAAGTTCTGACTTTAAAACGAAATACAAATGCTCTGTTTGAAATATATCGGGTGCATATTCAAGATAATTCGTTAAATAAACAATATGACTTTGTGGTGCAAGAGCATTGATTTTCTTTGCAATATCTATTCCGTTATACTCTTCTGTTTCCATGTCTACATCGCAAAAAATCATTGTAGGTTCAATTTCACTCTTTTCTATATCATTTATTAATTTTTTTCCATCAGTATAAATAACCATATTCCAACTTGTACTATTAACTATATCTCTAAAAAATCTACATAATATGAATCTTGTTTTTTCTGCCTCGCTTTGGCAATCATCTAATATTACAATATTTTTGTTCATAAATTCCTCACCGCTTCTTTTAGTATATCCACTCTTAATATTTTATCATTTATTCAACAATATTCACTGCAAGTTATGTCGATTTCTTGTCGATTTATGTCGATTTTGTCTCTTTTTATTTTTAAAGAAAAAATATTTTTCTTTGTATTCGATTATAATTCTATTATTCAGTTTTTAATATAATATGAGTTTCATATATATTGTCCTGAATCTTTCTTTCCATTTTTCCATTATATCTTTTAGTGATTTCTTCAACAATTTCTAAACCTACTCCATGAGCATATTTATCCGACTTAGTTGTTACTCCTTTCTCTAGTATTTCCTTTTTAGTCGTTGAATTGTCTATAGTTATTAATATATTATTAGATTCATTTTTCATCTTGAACTTTATTTGTGTATCTGAATTTTCCTTTGCAATTGATTTACATTCTTCAATAGCATTGTCAAATAAATTCGATATTAAAGCTATTAAGTCAATTTCTTTAATTTTATCGTTATTGAATTTTTCTGCATCAATATCTAACCTAATATTCCATTTCTTACATTCATTATTCCTATTTATCAGTATTGAATTTAATATTGGATTGTCGCAAAAATATTCGTTTTTTAAATATCCATAATCAAAATTAACCTTATATGCAATATTTTCAATTTCTGCATTATCCCCATCCTGTGTAATCATATCATTTATCACATTCATATGCTTTTCTATGTCATGACGAAATTTTCTTGTCATTTCAATTTGATATTTTAATGTATTGTAATATTCCTTCATAACAGCATTTTCTATATTTAATATTTTATTTTCTTCCTTTATTTGTTTTTCCTTTCTCAGTCGAACAAGCCATGATATTTCATACATTATAAATATAAAACATATTATTAATCCTATTGATGTTATCATAACATTTCTTTTAGGCAACTCCCCAGCCGTTGTAGCTATAAATCCCCCTACGTTAAATATTATAACTATACCCCATAGCAACCATTTATATTTTAGCTTTTCTTTGCAAAAATTTTTGGTATATTTTACTATCAACTTTTTTAGGATTAAACAAATAAAAAGTGTAATCAGATTAATACTTAAGAAAATAATTACATTTTGTATAGACATCTTTAATTGCACCAACATTTCCCATGGTCTTTTAACGATTTTTGAAGATAATATAAACATACCTCCTACAAATGTTCCGGCAATTATTTGTGCTCCCATATCCGCAATAAAAATATGTAAATAATCTAAAGTGGTAATTATTTTCAAAGCTGATATGTATATAACCGTAGTTGCAAACATTATCAAAAGGATTACTATTGTTTTATTTGTTAATTCTTCATAGTAATACTGCACTATAACTCTAAACATATTTAATGGAAACATACTGGCAAAGAATATTGCCAAAAAGACTCTCTTTTGTATTTTATTTAATTCAAGAATATTTGAAATAAATATATACATTACAGCTATCACAAATATTTCATATATCGCACTATTAAAAAGTACAACATTTATGTTGCTTTCATTTAATAACATACTCTTCTCCTCTTGTAAAACATCCCAAATAAATAGTACTTATTGATTTTATCATACTTTCAATAAATAATCAGTACCTATATAAACAAAAAGATTCTCTTTAGTTTATATAAATTTGATTTACACTAAAGAGAACCTTATTATTTTTATCTATAAATTTTTCAATCCTACAATTTCCATTCCATACTTTCCATCTGTGTTTCTACCATATGATGATATATTCCACCATTTGCATCTAATTTTTCAGGTGTTCCTTCTTCAACAACAACACCATATTACAAATTTTCATTTTTATATCACTTTTTTACTATTAGCATAAACGTCTGTCTTTTTATCTCTCATAAAAATCATAATCATCTTCTAATTTAATTGACTTAGCATCCATTCTTTCTATTAGAATAAATCTCTGATTTTCTAAAAACATTATCAGTTCATCTATACTTCTTTCATCTCCCTGAACTTCCATTTCTACTGAGCCATCATACAAATTTCTCACCCATCCTGTAAGTCCTAATTGTCTTGCCTTATAAACTGAATAATATCTAAATCCAACTCCCTGAACTCTACCATAAAAAAATATATGTTTTCTAATTTTAACGTTCATAAATATTACACCTCATATTACTTTTAACTATATTTAACTTAAATTGTAATCCACTATAATTATTTTCTTTATTAATTATAAACTAAAAGCTGCCTACTTACCAATCAAACCTGTAAATAGACAGCTTATTTATTATAATATTTTTTATTATTCTTTTTCTCTTTCGTAATCTATAAACATTAGTGTAAATGCAAAAAATAAAAGTGCTGAGCAACATAATATTGCTTTCTCTGCAAATATTTTTATAAAGAGATTTCCTACTATAGCTCCACAAATAAAGCAAATAATAATTCCATAATATAATAAAGCTTTCTTTAAATTCTCAATATCTCTATCCTGTAAATAATTACATAAATTCTGAGTTCCACTTCTCATATTTCCAATGCACATTGTTGTGGCAATTCCGTTTCCTCTTATTTTTCTAAAGCTCTCGACCTGTATTCCACATGCAAATGATGTTAATGAATTTGCAAGCAGATTCATATTTTGTGGAAAGAATGCTACTCCAATTAATATAAGTGCTTCTACCAAAACTGCTGCCTGTCTCCAATGAAGTAAATTCAAATCTTTTTTATGCACAATCTCGGCTAACGCTATTCCTAATGCAAATGCTAATACAGGAAGAAAATATCTCATTGCCACTGAAAAATTTCCCTCAGATAAATTTACACCAAATAACAACATATTTCCTGTCTGTGCATTAGCAAATACCTGATCTCTTTCTATGTATGAGTATGCATCCATAAATCCACCTGTCACAGCAAGAATCATTCCAAGCCTGATTGTTTCTGACATTTGCTTAGTCTTGTTCATTTTAATCACTCTCTCCTGTAATATGTATTGCCCCTCCCTTCGGTCAGCGGCTATTCGTCGGAAACATTTATATAAAATGAACTTCGTTCATTTTGTTTCCTCCTATAATTGTAGTATTGTCCCTACCTTTTTGCGGCTAATTATTTATTTCCACATATATTCTATATTCATATGATGCTGTAAATATTTTTACCAAACACGATTATAGATATCTTATAAGCATACGTCAAGCCATATGCTTATACTATTTTGAAAATATCAATTAAAAATATCATTGAAAGGCCATAATATGTTAATACAGCTACTAAATCATTTACCGTAGTAATTAAAGGTCCTGAAGCTACTGCCGGGTCAATTTTTATTTTGTGGAAAAACATTGGTATAACCGTTCCTACCATACTTGAAATAACCATTGCAACAATTAAAGAAGCTCCTACGCATCCTGAAATCATAAATGAATTTAACCATCCATAGTTCTTAAATAAATGTATGTATACTCCAAGAAATGTAAGTGCCATTATTGCTAATAGTGCTCCATTTAACAATCCTATTTTCATCTCTTTTCCAAGAAGTCCTATCTTCTGTTTTCCTGTAAGATTTTCATCCATTAAAACACGAATTGTAACTGCAAGCGACTGAGTTCCTACATTTCCCGCCATATCTAATACCAAAGACTGAAAACATATTACTATTGGAAGTATTGCTACAACAGATTCAAACATTCCAACAACTGAAGATACTGCCATTCCGAGGAAAAGCAAAGCTATAAGCCATGGAAGTCTCTTTTTTGTACTTTTAATTACACTTTCCTGCAAGTCATCCTCTTCTGTCAAACCGGCTAACTTAGCATAATCATCTCCCATCTCGTCATCTACCATTTCAACAATATCTTCAGATGTAATAACACCAATTATAACTCTGTCTGCCGATAAAACCGGAATTGAATCTTCTGCATATTCAACTATGCTGTCTATACAATCTTCAATTTTTTCATGCCCATATACAAACGGATACGAATGACTGATCAAATCGTCTAACTTCGCATATTCTCTGGCAATAATTAAATCCTTTAAATCTATTGCTCCAAAAAATTTTTTATTTTCATCCATCACATATATTGTTGTAATGTTATCATTCTCTCCTGCCTGTTTTACCAATTCGCTCATTGCCTGACGGATTGTGAGATTATTGCTTATACATACAAAATTAGTTGTCATACAACTACCGATTTCGCTATCATCAAATGATAAAATCATTCTTACATCAGCAACTGCATCTCCATCTAACTTTTTTACAATCTCTTTTCTCTTTGAATCCTCTAAATGCTCAAGTACATCTACAGCATCATCAGAATCCATAAGAGAAATTACTTTCGCTGCGCTTTCTACTGATAATTCATCAAAATATTGTCTGGTGTTTTCTTCTAAATAGCTAAATATTTCAGAAATTCTTTTTGCACCTAAAATCGGATATAATTTTTTTCTTTCGTCTTTTGATAATTTTTCGAGTGCATCTGCGATATCATTTTCATGATAATTAGATATTTGTTCAAGTAATTCTTCTTTATCTAAATCACTTCTTATTAATTTAACAAGTTCTTCTACATAATTATTCTTTACAACTGTTTTTTCCATTTCAGCCTCCTTTTTATCTGCTTAATTTAAGCATAAAAAAAACACTACTTCAGATTTCTCTTAAGTAGACCGTTTAGTTACATTGCTGTGACATAAAGGCTTAAATCTGATGCAGTGTTATTAAAGGCGTATATTTATATTATGTAGCTAAATAAGTCTCATAGACAGCCACATATTTATATACCATTGCTCATCACTGCATATATGACTTCGCCCTGTACTATCGCAACTATCCATGAAACTCACCTCCGTTTACTTTCTTTTTCTCCGATATTCTAACACCGGATTCTGATAAATTCAACTTTCAAATAAATATTTACATAAATTTAACACATTCTTTTTATGATAATAATTTACATTTTACATTACTGATTTCTGCTGGGCAGAATAAATCGAAGCATTTCCATTAACTATGTACGCAACTGCACACACGATAACAAACGGTAACATATTTGTTCCTCCAAATACTTCTATTCCTATCATTATTGGTGCAATTAAAGTATTTGTCGCACTTCCAAATACCGCTGCATAACCAAGCGCACCACACACTATAGGAGATATTCCAAATAAGCTGCCTAAAGCCACTCCTAATGTTGCTCCTATTGAAAACAGCGGTGTTACTTCCCCGCCCTGAAATCCTATTGCTAAGGTTACAATTGTAAATAGCAATTTTAAAATCCAATCATAATAATATACTTCATTTCCACCTAATGCCTCTGATATAAGATTTGTACCAAGTCCTGTATATCTTCCTGAAAAAATAAATAGAAGGCATATTGCAAGTGGAATAGAAATTATACCGATTCGCATGTATGGATTTGCTATTTTTTCACTCATAAATATCTTTGATTTCTGTAATAATACAGAAAAAAGTCTTCCTACAATACCAAATGCAATTCCTAAAACAATTATAGCAATTCCATTTTTTGCATCCGTCATATTTATTGTCTGATTTAAATTGACTTCAAACTTTTCAAGTCCTAAAGTATGCGATGTGAAATAAGCGACAAATGCCCCTATCATTGCAGGAAGCATAGCTTCGTAATCCATATAGCCTGTAACTATTACTTCCATCGCAAAAAATATAGCTGTAAGTGGTGTCTGAAAAAGTCCACCAAATCCTGCTGCCATACCTGTTATAAGCATTACTTTACTATTATCAGGCATTTTTAATTTTTTTCCAAAAGCATGTGATAATGTTGCTCCTATCTGTACTGCCACACCTTCTCTTCCGGCACTTCCGCCAAACAAATGTGTTATCCATGTTCCAACCATTACAAGTGGTACAAGTGCTAACGGAATAGAATTTCTCTTTTGCTGCCTTGTTTCAAACACAAGGGTCATTCCTTTTAAACTAAGTTCATTAAACTTATGATACATCCATGTAATAAATAATCCGGCAATTGGTAAAAAAGGAAGTAAAAACTTATAATTTTTATTTCTAAAATCAGATATCTCTATCAATCCTCTTCCAAAAATTGTATCAATTATTCCTACAACTATCCCTACAATTATAGCCATTATTATGTACTTAAATACCAGTAATGTTTTTATTCCGACGTCGTTTTTATCTTTCTTTATGCCAATTTTATTTTCGGATTTCATTTTTCTTTGCTCCTTAATTTGCAAATTTTTTTAGTCAAATTTTGTCTCTCAATGTTTTGATTCATACGCATCAAAACACATTAAAATCTGTTCCTTGTTTACCTTTTCAAATGCAAGATTTTCAGGTATTTCATCTTTATCATATGTTAATCCTGCCTGAGCTATGCTTTATTGAATATTTATTCTTATATTAATTAAATTCTATTATTCTTCATTCTTTTCAATTCAGGCATTACTGTTGCAAGCATTGTAATAAAACACATACTTCCACCTATTACATTTGATATTGGTTCTGCCATAAACACACCATCTGTTCCCATATTAAATACATAAGGAAGTGTATATGTAAGCGGAGCTACAATAATTACCTTTCTTAGCAAAGAGAAAAATATTGCCTGTTTCTTTTTGTTTAATGATTTAAACACTGTCTGTCCTATGTACTGTAAATCCATAAATATGAATGCAGCAAAATATATTTTAAGTGCAGGCACTGCATCTTTAAATAATGTTTTATCAGAACTAAATATACCTATTATAAATTCTGGTTTTGTTATAATAATTCCCCACATAACAGCTGTATAGATAAGTACTAAGCACATCATTACTTTAATTGATTTCTTTACATTGTCTGCCTTCCCGGCACCATAATTAAAACTTAATATTGGCGACGCGCCCTCATTTATTGCATAAATAGGCGTTTCAATCATTTGTCTTGCACTTGATATAATTGTCATTACTGACACATATACATCTCCACCTGTAACAGATAAAACATTATTACAGCAAATTGAAACAAGACTATTTGTAAGTTGCATAATAAAGCCTGCCGTTCCAAGACTTACAATATTCTTTGCAAAATAAACACATTTTTTAAATTCATTCTTTCTAACAAACCTTATTTTATATTCTGTTCTTTTTCTCAAAATATAAAGTACAAATATTGCAGACATACACTGTGAAATAACCGTTGCAATTGCCGCACCTTCAATGCCCATGTCAAATACAAATATAAATATTGGGTCAAGCACTATATTCGCAATTGCTCCAATAGCAACTGATATCATTCCTGTAGTAGCATATCCTTGAGCATTTATGAAAGGATTCATTCCTGTTGAAAGCATAGATGGAATCGTTCCTATCATATAAATTATCATGTATGAATACGCATATACAATTGCACTGTCTGAAGCACCAAATAAATATAAAATTGGCTTTGCAAATAAAATTCCAACAGCCATTAAAATTATTCCACCAAAACAAAGCATGGAAAAAGAAGTATTCATTATAATTGCAGCTTTTTCATTTTCTTTCATTCCTCTTTTAATAGAGAAAATTGGTGCTCCACCACTTCCAAACAAATTACTGAAAGCTGTTATTATTATAATTATCGGAAAACACAATCCTACTGCTCCTAAAGCAGTTGTTCCTATTTTAGGAATTCTTGAAATATAAATTCTATCAACAATGTTGTACAAAAGACTTAAGATTTGTGCAATCAGCATTGGAATGGCAGCATTTAAAATATTACTTGTTATTTTTCCGTTTTCAAAATCTATTCGTTTCATAAAATAAAATTCCTGTTTTCTTCAAATTTTAATGTGTAATACTATTTAGTTCTAAAATAATTAGCATTAATCAATACATAAAAACTTAATTACTTTTAACCTAAATTTATTTTTCAATTTCTTTAAATATTAATACCGGCTTTGCATTTTCTTTATGCTCTCCGATTATTTTTTCCATCCAAACCATATTATACCATCTGTTAAACTTATAACCACATTTTTTAAACTCTCCAACAAATCTATATCCTAAATGTTCATGATAGCTTACACTGTTTTTAGTAAGATATTCATCTTCAACTTCAGGATATCCGATACATGCATATAAATTAGTAATATTTTGCTTTTTAAGTGCCTTTTCAAGCGTTTCATATAATTTTTTGCCACTCCCCTTATGTCTTGAATCTTTATCCATATATATTGTCATCTCAACCGCCCAGTCATAAGCTGCTCTATCTTTAAATGTATTTGCATATGCATATCCGATTATTTTTCCATTTTCTTCATATACAAAATATGGGTATTTTTCTGTTATTGTTTCTATTCTTTTTCTAAATTCATCTACCGTTGGTACATTATATTCAAATGTAATTGCTGTATTTTCTATATAATATGAATATATTCTTAATAATTCTTCTGCATCATCTAATCTTACTGTTCTAATCATTTTATTCTCCTGTAAAATATGTATTGCCCACGCCCTTCGGTCGGCGGCTATTCGTCGGAAACATTTATATAAAATGAACTTCGTTCATTTTGTTTTCTCCTAAAATTACTAACTATATTTATTTTTGTAAAACCGTGACATAATTAAAGAAAGTGCATTTGTCACCGCCGGTCCAAATTTCCAAAGATATTTTACTTTAGAAGTGGAACTTATAATAGTAAAATATCTTTGAAAATTCAGGACTGTTGCGAGTGGCAAGCAGCGAGATCGTTCTTTCTTTAATTATGTCACGATTTCACTTATAATTAAATTTTCAAATTATCATAAATACTTTTTTTCAAAATCTCTCCATTATCTTTTTCTAATACTCTTCCTATTCCATCAGAAATGAATATATTTCTTTCTTTTCCTTTAGTATACATTGCGTTTAGTTTCTCCCAATCAACTACACATATCGGTTGTATGATATTTTCTTCTTCTCCATTCGTTATTAATGTATCTTCAGATGCATACGGACCATAGTCCTCTAAAAAATATGCAAATACTCCTGAAATTTCTTTGTTATGGTCATTTTCAATTCCATATAATCCTATAAATTTAAACCTCTCTATTTTAGGTATAAACTTTTTTCTTTTACCATCTTTATCTAATCTTAAAAGTTCTTCTGATAATTCTTTATAGGCACATTTTCTATAAGTATCTATACTTAATCCTGTGTCAAATTCATCTTTTGGAACACTTTCATATGTCATATGGCCTCCGAAAGTATCATATATATGACTATTCTTTTTGACATTCCTTCCTTTTTTTATTTGTTTTTCTGTTTTATCAGTTAAAATAATTTTCCCATCAGGAAGTACAGCTACAATAATTGAAGTAGCATGTAAAAGAGGCGGATTTGTGTGTGCCTTTGTTCTATCTATTTTTCCTATTGTTAATATTTTATTGTCTTTTTGTTCTAAGATAGGTAAATATTCTATTACCATTTTATCCTCCACCATATATTCATAATTACAAGCATTACTTTTATTTGTAATAAACTCCTTGTTTTTATTCGTCATCTCTTCAATCAACAAAGTTCTAACAATTATCCAATACTTATACCTTTTTATGCTCATTATAACACACTTTCATTAATTTCAATTGCTAAACTCCTTCTTAAATTTTCCTCTTGACACGAGTCCGTAATCGGACTATACTTCTACGAGTACGAAATCAGACTTAAGTTTAAAGAAGAGGATGGTAAATAATGAAAACAGATAATTATCCAAATATGAGTCCTGCACTCATCGAATTTAATCATATCTATAAAGATTTTAATGATATTTATCATGATTTAGCAATTAAGCTTAATATGTCAGACAGCATTTTTGATATATTTTATTATCTTTGCGAAGCCGGCGACGGTTGTATGCAGCGCGATATTTGCCGTTCTTCATGTCTTCCTAAGCAAACTGTTAATTCATCAATCAGAAAACTTGAACAACAGGGCTATCTTACATTAACACCCGGAAAAGGTCGTGGAATGTATATTTATTTAACTGAAACCGGGAAGCAATTTGTTTCTGAAAAAATATATCCCGTCATAGAAATGGAAAACAACGCTTTTTCTTCTCTTAAAAATGAGGAATGTGAATTAATGCTTAAATTATACCGAAAATACAATTCTGCTTTAAGAAAAGAATTGTCAAAACTATAAGGAGATTATAATGCAAATACAATTATCAGATCATTTTACATTAAATAAATTATTAAAATTTGTTCTACCATCAATAATAATGATGATTTTTACATCCATTTATGGTGTTGTAGATGGTTTATTTGTTTCAAATTTTGTTGGGCGAACTGCTTTTGCAGCAATTAATCTTGTTATGCCTCTTTTAATGGGACTTAGTGCCATTGGTTTTATGATAGGTACCGGAGGTAGCGCCATTGTTGCAAAAACTCTTGGTGAAAATGAACCCGAAAAGGCAAATGAATACTTTTCATTTCTCGTTTACGCTACATTAATTGGTGGTTTACTATTCTCACTTTCAGGTTTCTTTTTCGTTAAACCTCTTGTAACCGCACTTGGTGCCGAAGGTGAATTACTTAATAATTGTGTTTTATATGCAAGAATCAGTTTTGCATCATTAACGTTTTTTATGTTGCAAAATGTTTTTCAAAGTTTTTTCGTTACTGCTGAGAAACCAAAGTTAGGTTTATTTGTTATTATAGCTGCGGGTGTAACAAATATGATTCTTGACTTTTTATTTATTGCTGTTCTTAATTTTGGTCTCGCAGGTGCTGCTCTTGCTACTGTTTGTGGTGAATGCATCGGTGGACTTATCCCTATTTTTTATTTTTCAAGAAACAACAGCAGTAAATTAAAATTAGGAAAAACACATTTTAATTTAAAAATATTGATTAAGACCTGCACAAATGGTTCTTCTGAGTTAATGACAAATTTATCAAGCTCAATCGTTAATTCAATCTACAATTATCAGTTGATGAAATTTGCCGGGGAAAACGGTGTTGCAGCATATGGAACCATTATGTATGTTAATTTTATATTTATTGCAATATTCCTAGGCTATTCTATTGGAAGTGCTCCTATAATAAGTTTTCACTATGGAGCTAAAAATGATAATGAACTAAAGAATTTATTTAAGAAAAGCATTAGTCTTATTGGCTCATGGGGTATTATGTTATTTGTAATCGCACAATTAATTGCAGGACCTCTTGCCAAATTGTTTGTCGGTTATAACGCTGACCTTTTTCTCATAACTAAACATGGTTTCCAAATATTTTGCTTTGCTTTTTTAATTAATGGCTTTAATATATTTGGTTCATCATTCTTTACTGCTTTAAATAACGGTTTAATATCTGCTGCAATTTCGTTTTTAAGAACGCTTGTATTCCAATTATCTGTAGTACTTATTCTTCCTATGATTTTGGGAATAAATGGTATATGGATTTCAGTAGCAATTGCAGAATTATTAACATTATGCGTAACTGTTACATGTTTAATTAGAAAAAGAAAAGTTTACCATTATATTTAAATATTTTTTACACATCAAAGTTTTCTTCTGGCCAAACCCTTATACAATGTTCTATGTTGGCAAAAAATATTCTAAGTTTATAATTGTAAATCCTAAATTTTCACAATATAGTCATATATAAAAATACGGATAGTCTAAGTTTATGATATGTGTTCTAAATTTTTACACATATCAATTGAAACCTGAATATCCGTATTTTTATTAATTTGTAATTATATCTTTTACATAATATTTTATTTTTAATAACTAATTACATTTTATTAAAACTATTTATTTGTAATCATTTATTAACTTACTTTCTTTACTTTTGAATAAGCACCGTATGTTACTTTGCCATCAATAAGTTTATAAGCTCTTACTTTAACATAGTATGTCTTTTTAACATTTATTTTCTTAACTGTCACTGTAGCTTTTGATGTAGTTACTGTCTTTGTTTTCTTAGCCACAAATTTCTTTGATGTTGAATATTTAATCTGATATCCTTTGACACCGGCCTGTTTTCTAATGGCAATCTTCATAGACTTCTTTGCTTTTTTAATCTTTGAAATCTTTGCTTTTGCCGGTGCACTTACAGTTTCTGTTGTAGGTGTTGTTACAGTAGATGTATTTGCTGTAGGTGTTTTGTCTGTTACAGGTGTTGTTACTTTTTTATTTGCAAGTAATTTATTCATTAATGAATCGTAAGCCTTTGCCAAATCATATGTAGCTTCATATGTTTCATATACATCGCTTCTGTCAACTTCTGTAGCCTCTGCATATTTATTTAACAATACATTTATCTTACCATTTGGATAAACTGTGTACTCGCTAAAATCAATGCTATCAGTTTTATCAATTAATTCATCTAAGAATTTATCAACGTTCTTATCCTCTAATGCAGGAACTGTAGATGGCTGTTTTCTTATGCTCTCTCCTGCTGTCTGTTCATAAGAATATGCAATTTCAATAAGCTTTTCTTCATTTCCATAACTTGTAAATAATGACATACCAAGTGGCATTTCTGTTTCATATCCATTATCCGGGTCAGTTTTAGCAAATCCCATTGGAATCATCATATCAGGTAATCCTGCTACAGGTCCAAAGTAATTTATATATGAAGCTGCATTATTTTTGTTGTTAGAAGTTGTTTCAATATCTGCCACATCTGTCTGTGATACATATGCAACTGCATCAATATCTTGCTCTTTCAAAATGTTAGAAATTGTTGTTCTGAAATTAACCATTCCATTCCAGCATGACTGCCAGTTTTCTGTAGTTCTTGGATTTGCCATTGTCGAAAAATCTTCAATTGGATTTCTAATACTTATATTAGTATAATCTTCTCCATATTTATAATTATTGATTAATTCATATGCAGTTTTAATAGGTGCTGCAGGTCCAAGCGATGCAAAGTATGTATCTAAATCCCATTCAAATACATTTGCATAAGGTGCTGCCTGTCTAAGAGAAGTAATAAGTGATTCAGGAATATACTGTGAAATATCTACTAATTCAGCGCCTCCTGCTTCCAAATTTTCCTTTGCTTTCTCAACCATGTCACTAATTTTACTGTCTAATTCTGTAGTTCTTTCACCCGCATCAGAATCATCATTTGCCACATAATATCCAAATGAATTTGACAAATAACCTATTTTCTTTCCTTTTAAGCCATCTGCTTTAAGTCCTGATTCATATCCGTTTGCAGGTTTTAATGAATCTGCATTTGCATCAACTGTATAACTGTCATTAGCATCTGTTCCCGCAATTGCTGTCATAATTGTTGCCAAATCTTCTGTGCTTCTACAAATAGGTCCTGTTACATCTCTATCTCCATTAAGCGGAACAACGCCATCAATTGATGTTAATCCTTTTGAAGGTCTTAAGCCATACAAATTAGAGAATGATGACGGACGTCTAATTGATGAACCTGTATCTGTTCCTAAACCTGCTGTTGCAAAATTTGATGTTATGGCAACTGCTGTACCTCCTGAAGAACCTGCTGCTGTTCTTTCTGTATCGTATGCATTATGAACAGCTCCTCCTAATGTTGAACGGGAATTTGAACCACTTGATGCAAACTCAGACATATTTGCCTTTGCTAATATAATTGCGCCTTCTTCTTTTAATTTTTTAACCGCATAAGAGTCATCAGGTGCAATTGAATCTTTCAATGCCTTACATCCTGCACTTGTCGGCATACCTTCAACATCGTAATTATCTTTTACAATAATTGGGATACCATGAAGTTTTCCTTTTATTTTTCCTGCCGCTCTTTCCTTATCTAATTCTTTTGCCTCGTCCAAAGCTTTTGAATTAATTGTAATAATAGAATTTAAATCAAGCGATTTATCGTATGCATTTATTCTGTCTATATACATCTGTACTAATTGCTCTGCAGTAAGTTCTCCTTTTTCCATTGCCGTTTCCAATTCACTAATGGAAGCATCCATTAAATCAATTGTAGTGAAAATACTTTCAAGTTTTCCTACTTCATTTGATGATGCACTTACTGTAGTTGCAACATCTGCATTTACTTTAACAGGACTAACAGTAACGCCGGGTATTGATGTTCCTACTAAAGCAATTGTCATCACAATTGTTCCAATACTTTTCTTTAACATTTCTTTTCTCATAGGCTTTTTTCTCCTTGTATAATATGTATTGTCGCATCACTTTGTTCAGCGGCTAATCATGGGAAACATTTGAAAGTAAACTTCATTTATATTTGTTTCTTTCATGATTTAATAACGAAAAAAATAAGACGTTTTTCATTACACAATGTGCAAATCCAAACGTCCTTGTTTGTCATTTATTTCGTTAGGCGGTACTATAACATCATATTTTTTAATTGTCACTAATTTTTCATACTTTTTTTACTAAATTTACTTATCACATTCCTAAATAAACTATCCCCTTTCAAAATTTAAAATATCAAAAAATTAAATAACTGTTTTAATTTATTTTTTCAACTACTACTTTGACTACCTGAATTATAACGGTTGGCACAAATGCTAATGCAATTATTTCAATAATTTGAATACCCGTTAACGGAGCAATCATAAACATTGAATGCATAAATTTTACAAAAATTACAAATCCAAGCATTAAAGTTCCGATAACAAATGCTGCTACACTCCATAAATTACTTTTAATTCCAATTTTAAAAATAGAACTTTCACTTCTACAATTAAATCCATGAAATAATCTGGCAAGTGTTAATGTTGCAAATGCCATTGTACTTGCAGTAAGCGGATTAATCTTATCCCCTATATAAAAAGCACTTAATGTTACAGTTCCTATTAATATACCGTAAACTATTAACTTTATAGATATATTTCGTGTAAAAATGCCTTTCTTAGGATTTCTTGGTTTCTTCTTTAATAATAAGTTATCAGATGGCTCCATCCCAATTGCAAGTGCCGGCAAAGAATCAGTAAGCAAATTAATAAATAGCAAATGAACCGGTTTAAATGGAACGTCTAATGCCATTAATGAACAATAAAGTACTACTAAAATAGCTGCCAAATTTCCGGATAATAAAAACAATATTGCGTTCAAAATATTTCTATATACATTCCTTCCATTTAAAACTGCTTTAATAATAGTTGCAAAATTATCATCTGCTAAAATCATATCAGCAGCGTCTTTTGAAACCTCTGTTCCTGTTATTCCCATAGCTATTCCTATATCCGCTTTCTTTAAAGCCGGCGCATCATTTACACCATCTCCTGTCATTGCAACTATATTTCCTTTGTGTTGCCATGCATCGACTATTCTTATTTTGTTTTCAGGTGATACTCTCGCATATACAGACACCTTATCTAATACATTTTCAAGCTCATCATCCGTCATTTCATCAACTTCTTTACCTGTAAGTGCCACATCTCCTTCTATATATATTCCTATAGATTTTGCTATGGCAGTGGCTGTTACTTTATGGTCACCTGTAATCATTATAGGCTTAATTCCTGCTTCTTTTGCTTTCTTTACTGCCTCCATTGATTCTTCTCTCGGCGGGTCTATCATTGAAACTAAACCTATAAAAGTATAACCATGCTCGCTTTTTGTTGATAAGCAATGGCACTCTTCACATTCCTTATATACAAATGCAAGAACCCTAAGTCCATTCTCCGAAAAAATTTGATTTTGTTTTATAATCTTTTCTTTGTCTTCTTTTGTTATTTTTCTGACTCCATTGCTTGTCGAAATATTTTCGATTCTATCAATTAAAACATCTACTGCCCCTTTTGTAAGAATCGTTGGTACCTTATGAATTTCATATTTGCTACTCATAAGTTTTCTTTCTGAGTCAAATGGAATTTCTTCTAATCTTGGCATCAAAATTCGTATATCTTCATCTGAAATTCCCATTTTATGCAAATCTGTTTTCTTAACCATTTCAAGCAAACAAGTCTCTGTAGGATCTCCAATATTATTTCCGCCCTGGATTGATGAATCATTATTTAAAATTGCATCATATAGCAAATACCTGTGTAACTGATTATTAACATCCAATTCTTCGGGAATAATGCATTGGCCATCTATATAAATCTGCTGTACAGTCATTTTATTCTGTGTTAGTGTTCCTGTTTTATCCGAGCATATTACAGAAACGCAACCTAAACTTTCCACTGCCTTTAATTCCTTTATAATTGCATTATCCTTTGCCATTTTTCTCGTTCCCATAGCCTGAACAATTGTTACTATTGAACTTAACGCCTCAGGAATTGCTGCTACAGCTAATGCAACTGCAAACATAAGTGAATCGAGTATTTTATTTCCCTGCCACAATGAAAGGCCAAACACAACAACACTTATTCCCATAATTATTAATGCAAGTTTTTTACTAAAATTATCAAGGCTTATCTGCAAAGGAGTCTTTTTGTCCTGAGTCATATTCATTAAATCAGCAATTTTTCCCATTTCAGTATTCATTCCTGTAGCAGTTACTAAAACATTTGCCCTTCCATAAGTAACAAGACTTCCTGAATAAACCATATTGCATCTGTCAGCTAATGATACTTCACTTTGAATATTTTTATCAAATTTATCAACATTCGTTGACTCTCCCGTAAGCGAGCTTTCATTTACCTGCAATGAATAATTTTCAATTATTCTTCCATCGGCTACAATCATATCTCCAGTTTCTAAAATTAAAATATCCCCGGGAACAACATACTTAGATTCTAATTCCTGTTTTATTCCATTTCTAAGGACTTTTGTTTTAGGTGCTGATAATTCTTTCAAAGAATCTAATGATTTCTCAGCTTTTACATACTGAACAGTCCCTAATATTGCATTCATAACTATAACTACTATTATTACAACTGTACTTTCTGAATTTCCTGTCATCATAGACACTACGGCGGCTATAATAAGAATAATTACAAGCAAATCCGCAAATTGTTCTAAAAACACTCTTGCAACACTTTTTTTCTTTTTTGAGATTAATATGTTTTCACCATACTTTTCAAGATATTCACTTGCTTTTTCATCATTTAGTCCCTTCGAATTTCCATACTCATTAAATAATTCTTCTTTTGTTTTTTGATACACTTCTTTCATAGCAACCTCCTGATAATAAAAAAGAGACCTTTTGTGCATAAACATTGCACAAAAAGTCTCGTTTAACTTACTTAAATTTAATTAATTATCAAATGATAATCTTATAAATCAAAAATAGTTATCTGACCTCCGGTTCTTATAGAACGTACTGACGAAAATCAGAACATGCATTGCATGCAACTACTCCCTCTCTGTTATAAAAAATTTATCATAATTTAGTATATGTGTCAATCAGAAAATATCCATATGTTTCGCCTAATTTTTGCTCTCTGTTTTCAAAATAATATTTTTCTATTGTATAACTATCTTTGAACTCTTCCAATCCTTTTAATCTTTTTATTCTGCGAATTTTAATTCCACATACATCGCATATCTGCTCAATTCCTGCTTCCACAATTATATTTGACACCCTTATTTCTTTTGGTGCTCCAAATCGAAAAATAAAACCTATCAAAACATATTTTGGCGAAAGATTCAGACTCTCCTGCATGTTAAGCATCAAAAAGCTATTTACCCCCTCATAACCTTCATAGACAACTATTCCATAACAATAGTAGCAACCTTACCTGAACCTACTGTTCTACCACCTTCACGGAATTATTTCATCATTGTCTGGTATATCTTGTTTTATTTTCGTTGTTTCCATTGTGTATTGTTGCTGTTTATGTTGTCATTATTTCTACTTGCGTGAGAAAATGACGACAGTTTGACGACACTTTCTTACTACTTATTTCCAATTGTCAACTTGGGATACCAAATGTACGATATAACTATGCTCTACTAACAACAAGCATATGAAAAAAGGCTGGCTTCATCAAAGGCGTT
>NZ_FR878178.1:0-1121 GCF_000434315.1 Eubacterium sp. CAG:156
GGAGCTACATTTATTCAGACATTTACAAAGATAGTTTTACCATTAGCTAAACCAGGATTTGCAACAATCGCAATGTTACAGTTTATCAATACATGGAACGAATTCTACTTCGCATTAATGCTTACAAGTGGTGATAAGGCAAGAACAGTACCTATTGCACTTAACTATTATTTAGGAACATTTGCAAATAACTATTCTGCACTTTTTGCGGCAGTAGTAATTACGGTATTACCAACAATTATATTCTTTATCATATTACAGAAACAAGTAATGGAAAGTTTGACAGCAGGAGCAGTAAAAGGATAAGAGAAAGGAGATTGCAGCATGGGTGCAAATACATATCCTATCGAAGAATGGGTAATTACAGAAGAAAAATTTTTAAAAGAATGGAACTATAGAAATGAGACTACATTTGCTCTTTCTAATGGATATATAGGAACAAGAGGAACATTTGATGAGGGATATCCATTTACGGTAGATGAAGGTCTTGAAGGAAATTTCATTAATGGATTTTACGAGAGCGAACATATTATGTATGGCGAATGGAATTTCGGATTCCCTGAAAAAAGTCAGTCATTATTAAATCTGCCAAATCTTAAGAAAACAAAGATTGTTATTGATGGCGATGTCTTTGATTTAAATCAGGGTGAAATAATTAATTATAATCGTAAGCTTTTAATGAAAGATGGAGTTGTAGTAAGAAATGTTACATGGAAATCTCCTAATGGTAAAAAAGTTGTAGCTGAATTTAGAAGACTTGTTTCTTTAGAAAAGAAGAACATTATGGCGATTCAGATAAAATTAACTCCTGTAAATTTTAGCGGAAAAGTAGAACTTACTACATATTTAGAAGCAGGAGTAGAAAACCATACAAGAAAAACAAATCCATTAATTGACTATGGCCCATATGGAAAGCATTTAGCAGTTAAAGAGTTAAAAGCAGAAGATAATTATTTACTTCATAAAGGAAAAGTAATTCACAGTGGATTGTCAATGGCATGCGGTAGTCTTACAAAATGTGAAGGTGTAATAAAAAACAGCGAAGTTTTAGAAGAAGGCGCATCACTTACATACGAATTATCAGTGGATGAAGGTAAAACATATGTATTTGAAAAAATGAT
>NZ_FR878179.1:0-13235 GCF_000434315.1 Eubacterium sp. CAG:156
CAGTTCCGGCTCACGTTGAAATGATGGGTCTTATCGGAATGGGTAATAACCCAATGGTAGGTGCTACAGTAGCTGTAGCAGTTTCCGTAGAGGAAGCAGCTAACGCTGGCAAGTTCTAATCAAACAATTAAATAAAACACTTGAAAGTGCCGTAATCAAAGGGATTGCGGTACTTTTTTAATAATGGACTTTAAATTCCTATTTATATAACACAACAAAATCATTTTCTTTTATTAATGTATTCCCGTCGGGTATTAAATTATCTTCGCCTCGTTTAATTAAAGCAATAAGAACATTTTCTGGTAAATTTAATTCCTGAATTGTTTTGTTACACCATTTATCTGTGCTTTGTATCTTGATTTCTTTTAGATTCTCCTGCCCTGATGGTTCGTATGAAGGAACACTAAGTATTAATGTATCTTTCGCTAAAATCATAGTATCACCTTTAGGAATTATAGTTGTTCCATTGCGTTTAATCATAAGAGCTAAAGAATTAGTGGGCATACTTACATCACTAATTAATTTATTCTCCCAATTATGACCTTTAGGTATGTACATTCTCATTAAGGTAATAGAAGAATCCTCCTTATAATCATTAAATGTTTTTCGAACATCTTCGTTGTTATCAATCATCTTTAATTTATTTGCTATCTTAGGAATAAGAGTTCCTTGAATTGAAACTGAAAATAAAGCAACCATAAAAACAATATGAAATATATCTAAAGAGATATCAGGGTTCCCGGCAACAACCATAATCGAAAAAACAATAGAAGCAGCACCGCGAAGTCCCGACCATGATGTTAATAGGCATTGCTTAATACTACATTTGAATGGTATCAGCAATGCAAATACAGCTATTGGTCTTGCAATTAAAGTGAGTATAGCAACAATGCAAAGTGAAGGCATAGCTATATCAGGAAATTTGTGTGGAAATGCAAGTAATCCAAGTAAAAAGAAAATTAAAATTTGAGCCAGACCGGTAATTCCATCAAAAAATGGAATAAGTATATCTTTATTTTTAATTTTTGTGTTACCAAGTATTATACCTAATAAATATACGCTTAATAATGCGTTTCCATTTATATAGAGAGAAATACCAAATGAAGCTAATATTAAAGCAATCATAAATATTGTGTCTAATCCATTACTTATTATTGTTGTCTTTTTTATTATAAATAATCCAATAAATGCGAAACTTACACCTATTAATAAGCCAAAGAATATCTGTGAAAAAATCATTAAAGGTATTGTAGATAATGATTTAGAATTAAACAAAGATATTCCTATGATTGTAAGCATATATGATACAGGGTCGTTGCTTCCGCTTTCGATTTCAAGGAGAGATGCAGTTCCATTTTTTAAATTTAACTTTTTCTTTCTTAATATAGAAAAAACACTTGCTGCATCAGTTGAGGAAAGAACTGAACCAATCAGGAAACTTTCTACAAAAGAAAATTTAAGAATAATATAGCAGAATAAACCTGTGATTGTGGCGGTGATTATAACTCCAATAGTTGATAATAAAATGGCTTTTAAAGCTACAGTTTTAGCGGTAGCCCATTTTGTATTGAAACCTCCATAAAACATAATGAAACATAGGGCAAGCATACAGATTTTTTCGGCAAATTCATAGTTAGAGAAGGCTATTTTAAATATTCCATCGCTTCCAAAAATCATACCTATGCCCATAAAAAGAATAAGCGTAGGCATACCAAATTTGCCTGAAAATTTATCGGCTATTATACATAAAAACAAAATTAGTGATACACAAGTTAAAGTTATCGCCATATAAATCTCCTTTCTCTGAAGTGATAAGTTTTATATTAGGGAAAATGTAAATAGACAACTAAAAAAATACAGATTAATTTTATAAATCTTATCATATATATTATTTTTACGAAATAAATATTCATGTTTACTTTTATTAATTAAGCAAAATATATAAAAATCAGGTCAAAAATTGAAAAAAACAAGAATTTACTAAATAAATTAAAATATTACTTTAGTGATTATTGCTAAATATACAAATAATAAAACTGTTTTTATTCTATTAATGTACGAAATTTCCAGTTAATGAAATTTAAAAAAAATTTTTGTAAGAAAATTGTGGTACAACGTGCTATAATATACAAAGACTGAGATTCAGTTATGAAAAACAAGAGAAGGAGGAATTTTCAATGAAAAGAAAATCAACATTCAAGTCTTTGTTAGCATTGGCTTTAGCAGTTGTTTTAGTATTCTCAACAAATATTACACCTGCAAGCGCAGCTAAGAAGAAAGCAAAGGCAACAAATGCAGTTAAAAGCGTTAAAGTCGTTTCACCTGCAGGTACAAAGAAAATTGCGACAGTTGCAAGGGGTAAGTCAATTAAACTTACTGTAACAGTTAAAGCAAAGAAGAAAGCATTCAAGAAAGTGACTTATAAGTCAAGCAATGCAAAAGTTGCTACAGTATCTAAGAAAGGTATTGTAAAGGGTAAAAAGGTTGGTACAACAACAATTAAGGTTGTATCAGTAAAGAACAAAAAGAAAACAGCAAGCATTAAAGTTAAGGTTGTAAAGAATGCAGTTAAGAAAGTAACACTTAACAAGAAGAATCTTGACCTTGCAGTTGGTGCTTCAGAAAAGTTGAGCGCTAAGGTAAATGCTCCTAAGAAATCATACAAGGCAGTAAAGTGGACATCATCAAATGAAAAAGTAGTTAAGGTTTCAAATAAGGGTGTTGTTAGTGCAGTAGGCGAAGGAACAGCTAAGGTTACTGTTACAGCTCTTGATGGTAGCAAGAAGAAAGCTACATGTACAGTTGCTGTATGGAATGGAATTAAAGATGTACAGTTAAACAATCCAAGAAATAACTATTATGTAGACTCATATAAGGTTGTATTAGATACACCAATTGCACTTACAAAAGATAGCTTTGTAGTTAAGAGCAAAGTTCGTGCAGAAGGTACATACAACAGAGAACTTGAAGTTGAAAAAGTATTTACAAACGACAATTTAAACTACACTATATTTACAAAGAATTCAGTTGAAATGGGAGAATTTGTACAGGTTTCAGTACCATCATTAAAGGGGAAAAACGCTGTTGAGTTACAGGCTCTTGCAGACGGATATGAATATAGACAACTTGTTTCAGGTGTTGTAGGAGACGAAATTAATACAGGTGTTGGTTTCAAAAATCTTGTTGGATATGAAACAGTTTCAGTTGCATCAGGAAATCTTCCAGCAGGCTTAGCAATTGAAAAGTACACAAACAACATTAAGGGTAAGGTTGCAGCTGTAGCAGAAAATCAGGTTGTAAACTTTACAGGTACAGACGAACTTGGTAGAACAGCAAGTTCAAAAGTAAATTTCCTTATTGGTGACAAGAATAAGGTTGTTGCTGAAAACAAGACTATTGGTGATCAGGCTAATGCATTAATTTATCCGCATGAATATATTGGATCATACATTAATGTTGAAGGTGGAAGCGGAGAATACCGTGCTACTCTTTTAGACACATACAATGATTTATTTTATTTGGATAGTGAAAATACAGATGAAAACGGAAACAAATATACAACAACATCAAGTAGAGTATATGTTAATGGTAGATCAGGAAAAGTTGAAGCAGGAACATATACTCTTAGAGTACAGTTTACAGATATAGAAAATCCTACACTTACAGCTATAGGAACACTTACAGTTGTAGTTACTCCGGCAGTTTCTGTTACTACAGTTCTTTATAATTATGACAGTAGCACAGATGAATTAATGTTTTACAATCATGATTTAAATGAAACTTTCAGTGCAGTATCTGCTGATGAAACAACTGATTATGAAAAGAAGATTCTTACATCAAAGGTATGTCTCCCGGCAGGTAACTATTCTGTATATATTGAAAGTTATGGAGAACAGATTACTCTTGCTAAGTATGTAAGCTTAGGCGCTGATACAGTATTATCATATACAGCTCCAACAAGAGCAACAATTACGGGAACTCTTAAAGACAGATCAGGTGCAGTACTTAATAAGAGAGCTTATGTAAGAATTTACAAAGCAGATAAAACAGATGAACCTATTGGATATGATTACGTAAGTTCATATGATGATGGAAAATATGAATTCAAGTGCGTACCTAATGGAACATATGTAATTAAGGCATTTGATAATGAATCTGATAAAGAATTAGCAACATCAGGAACTATTACAGTAACAGGAACAAATGTTGTTGTTGATTTTCCTAATTTACCAATTGATAATGAGCCATCATATAATTAATATTAATTTGTAAATAGATGTTAAAGTAAAATATAAAAATAATTTTAACGGCATAGACGTATAAACGGCTATGCCGTTTTTTTAAACACATTTGTATAGATATATAAATTTTATATGTTTATAAAATCGTTTTTATAGCAACTTGAAATGTTAAAAATTCAGATAAAGTATATGGAGAATTTCAAAAAAAAAAGTTATGTTTGTTAAAAAAACTTGGTTAAATATATACAAATCTAACAAAGATTAAAAAACAGTTGAGTAAAAATGTTTTTGATTATAATGTTAAGATATATTGAAAGGGACGGAGAGAAACAAGGAGGCAAACAGACATGATAAGGGGAAAGTCTAACCAAAAATTAAAGAAAAGAATATCAGCGATAATTATGTCATTGCTGCTAATTTTTTCTGTAATCCCACAAACACAAGTTGTTTATGTTGCAGAGAATGGAACTGCTAATGCAGAAGTTTAAAATGAAAACAACAGTTTGAGTGTGGCATGGAGTGAATCAGGAAACATAAGGCTTTAAAATAAGGTAACCATAAGAAAAACTCCGGCAGACAAGGCTGAAAAAAATAATCTTTTTAGTTTTGAGAATATTTAATAATCAACTGTCTGTTGGAGCTTTTTTCTTAAATTCAATTTAACTATATTTCTTTAACCAATAACTGATTTGAAGAATATATGCTAACATTTGTGGACCAGCCATAAGTTGACCGTACCATGGCTTGCCATAATCTTTAGATGAGTTGATGTAATCAATTACCTTACTTTTATCTACAATAAAATTAAGTGCATAGTTATTATCAAATTCTTCTAGAAGAAGTTTACCAATCATTTTCTCGTATTCAGGATTGTAAGTTTTGGGATATGGAGATTTTTTTCTGTTTATAATTTCTGGTGGAAGAAAATCTTTCCCGCATTCTTTTAATAAATGTTTAACACTTCCGTCTTTACATTTGTATTCCCATGGAATACTGAAAACATAGGATACTAATCTATAGTCGGCAAAAGGAACTCTTGCATCAAGCCCTGAGAAAACACTACAACGTTCCATTCTGTTAACTAAAGTCATCATGAACCAGTTTATAGTCAGATATCCAATTTCAAAACGACGTTTATCTTTCTCGTTGCTGCAATCACTTTCAGGGCATTTGCTTAGAGAAGTTTTATAAGCGTCATCAACGTATTCTTTTAAATTAAGAGATTGAATGAAACTGTCATTAAAAAGAGATGTTCTTACGGACAAATCTTTAGACCATGGGAAAGAATTTGAGTTTAACATTTCATCGCGATGAAACCATGGGTAACCACCAAATACTTCATCAGCACATTCTCCCGTTAAAGCAATGTTATTTGTTTCTGATATTTCATTGCAAAAATACATTAAAGAAGATTCAATATCTGCCATACATGGAGCATCTCTCATATCAACAGTTTTTTTCAAATATTTAATTTGCCCTAAACTGTCACAGGTTAGATATTTATGATTAGAATTTAAGTATTTTCTCATTGTTTCTACGTAAGGTCTGTCTAATGAGTTTTGAAAAGAGTTCCCATTAAAGAAATTTTCGTTGCCTTCAAATTCAAATGCGTATGTTTTTAATTCTCTGTTTTCTTTATCCATCATAGATTTAGCAATAGAAGTTACAAGACTTGAATCAATTCCGCCGGATAAAAGAGAACAAATAGTTGTATCTTTAGTTAATTGCTTTTTAATACTGTCTTTTATTAGATAATTAACTTTGTCAACTGTATCTAAATAAGGATCAGCGTGATGATTATAGGTTAATTCCCAATAGCAATGAGTTTGGTAACTGATAATGCCCTGTGAGTTAAAAGTTACTTTTATATAATTGCCGGGAAGTACTTCAAATATATTTTTAAATAAACTTTTTCCGGGAGTTCGTGCAGGACCAAGTCCGATTATTTCACACCAGCTTTCATTAGTTAGTTCGGGTTTTATGCCGTAGGCAAATATACTTTTTTGCTGAGAAGCAAATATAAAATGATTATTTGTGCAATGATAAAATAATGGTTTTATACCAATAGGGTCTCTTACTATTATTAATGAGTTGTTTTCGTAAATTGCAAATGAAAAACCACCATTTATTTCTTTGAAAATATCTTCGCCGAAAACTAAATATAAATATAGAATAAGTTCTTCGTTGCACAATTCATAAGCGGAAATATCATAGGATGATAATTTATATTTTAATTCATTTGAATTATAAATATTTCCTGTAAAAACGATAGAAGCTGTTCGATTCTTATAGGTAACTGATAGCGAATCTCTATGTGCGACTGAAAAATTGCTTGCTGTAAATCCAATATGATGTTTCATGTAAATTATACTGTTTTCGTGGCAATTTGTTATTAAGGAATCCTGCATATTAGTTAATTTGCTTTCGTAAATTGCATACAAAGTATGGTTCCTCTCAACGTCAAATTCTGTTTGAAAGTAACCGGCAATACCGCTCATAAAAACCTCCTAAAAATCATATAAAAAAGGTCCATAGGACCTTTTAGGTTATTGTTACATGTGGACTTTGTATTACAGGCTGAATTTGTCGGCCCTGCAAAGCTTTAACTATTGTATCCTGCAGTAAATCAACATGTGCAGTCATGGAATTTGGTTTTGAAATATAATCATCCATTCCAAAAGGAACAAAATAAATATTTTTAGTATTTAATAAAATACCTATATTTTTTAAATTCATTCCAAGTGCATCGTTTGTACTTAAACATATAACTAAAGGTTTGTTGTTTCTTAAATGTGCTTTACATGCCATTAAAACAGGTGTATCAGAAATACCATTGGCAAGTTTTGAAAGAGTATTACCTGTACATGGTGCAATAACTAAAACGTCAAACATTGATTTAGGACCAATTGGTTCGGCATCTGTTATAGTTGTGATTGGTTCTTTATTGCTAAGTTCTTTTGCTAAATTTAAAAATTCTTTATGGTTTCCAAATCTACTGTCAGTTTTAGAAGCGTTATCTGAAAAAATGGTATATAGATTTGTATTTGCTTCAGATAGACGTTTTAATTCGTTAAAAACTTTTTTGTAGGTACAGTAAGAACCGGTTATTCCAATTCCAATATTTTTATTATCTAAACTGTGATTCATTTTCTGCAGTCCCTTCTATAATTGATGATATGTTCTTTGCTATTGATTCACCGGAACTTTTAGAGGCATATTTGCCGGGAAGTCCAGGACAAATGTGATATGTCAGGGAGAGAGAATTTAAAATATCTTTGTCAAATCCGTAAGGGTATGATGCTATATCGAAAATAGTACAACTTTTCTGAAGTGTTTTAAGATTACTTATGGAGAGTATATTTTTAGGAATACAGTTAATAATTATGTCTATTTTTGATAAATTATTAATCTTTTTATTTATATCTAAAAAAGTAAAGTTTTTATTTAAACCATCGTTTATTTTTGACTCATTATTTTCATAAAAGAAAATATTAGAACCTACGTTGTTGAATAAATTACATATTTCGCTTCCACATTTTCCATAACCGAGAACTAAAATATTAGATCCTTTTAAAGAATAATTAGTGTTGCTGATTATATATCCTAAAAGTCCTTCTGCAGTATAAAATGCATTATTTCTGTAAAAGTCAGGAATATTTAAGATATCGATTGCTTTAATTCCTGAATTCATACAATGTGATACGACTGAACCTTTAAATCCTCCACCAAATAAAATCTGTCCCGGTTTTAATAATGAAATAAAAGTTGTAATTGGAAAACTTGTATAAAAATCACAATTTACATTTTCTCCATCTTTGGAAAAAGGAATTGATGCGACAATATATTTATATTCTGTAAGGTTAAAATTTGTTACAAGTTTAGCAGAATAATTATGAAAAATTAAATAATCATACAAATATTTCTGCTTATTCCCATTTGAAATAATTGCAAATGAATCCATACAAATCACCTTTTTTATTATATATGTTATTCTTATGGAAGATTGATAATGTTATAAGAAAGGGCATTTGCCACCGTCGGTTCAAATTGAATTGACAGGTATATTTTGCTTAGAGCCGGAGGTCCTAAAAGCAAAATATAGTTGAAAATTTAGAACTGTTACGAGTGGCAAGCAGCGCGAGCGTTATTTCGTTAACATTATCAATCTTCCATAATATATAAACTAAAATAAAAGCTATTTTCTATACATTAATTATATGTATAAAAATTTACAAGGTGATTATTTTAATAAAGTTATTTCTTAATCATTTATGAATAGACAATAACAATATTGTCGTAATGAATGGGAAATGCTATAATTATCGATAGCATACGGAAGTCATAAAGTACGTTTGTTATTTAAAAAAAGTAAGCAGATAAAAGAAGGTAAATCTATTTTAATGCTGTAAATGAGACACAATTAAAAAGGAGATGGAGATGTTAAATAAGAAATTAAAAATGACAGCAACAGTTTTAAATATATTACAGGTAATTCCAATAGTAATATTAGAGATATTTTTATTTATGATATTAACTTATAACAACAATGTAGCTTTAAATTATATTCCGGTAAGATTAATTGTTGCAGTAGAAATTGCGATAGTATTATGGATGTTAATTCCATTTTTCATTAAGAAAAACAAAGTTGGAGCAATAGTATCAATAGTTATGTCTGCAATTATGATTGTAATGAGCGTTGGAGCAGATATAGCAATTGGATTAAATCAAAAGACTATAAAAGGTATTTTTAAAGAATCAGAAAAAACAATAGATAAAATTGTAAACAACAGTAAGTTATCAACAGATGAATTTGGTGTATATATATTATCAGATGATGAGGCAAAGAATATTGAAGAGTTAAAAGATGATAAATTTGGATATATTCAGAAATTTGTAGGTGATGACAAAGACGAATTATTAAATAACATTAATGAAAAGATTAATCAGGATGGTAATTATCAGGAATACGATGATGTAATAACCATGACAGAAGCTTTATATAATAAAGAAACAAGAGCAGTTGTATTAAATCAGTCAATGATAGATGTTATAACATCTATGGGTGAAAAGAAAAATGATGAAGCTGATTATACTGATTTTGAATCGAAGGTAAAATGTATCTATACATATAAAGTTACTCATCAGGTTCAAAATGAAAATAAGAAGAAAGATATAACAAAGGAATGCTTTAATGTTTATATAAGCGGTATTGATACATTTGGCGCAGTAACAACAAAGAGCAGAAGTGATGTAAATATAATAATGTCAGTAAATCCACAGACCAGACAGATTTTATTACTTTCAACACCTAGAGATTATTATGTTCCTTTGTCTAATTCAAACGGAGTAAGAGACAAACTTACACATGCAGGTTTATATGGCGTAGATGTATCAATGGAAACATTAGAAATGCTTTATGATATTGATATTGATTACTATGTGAGAGTTAATTTTGACGGATTTAAAGATATTATTAATGCATTAGGTGGAATAGATGTTGATTCTGAATGTGCTTTCTCAGCAAAAGGATATAGCTATAGTCAGGGAATTAATTATAATATGAATGGCGATAAGGCATTAGTATTTGCAAGAGAAAGAAAATCATTTGCAAGAGGTGACGTACAGCGTGGAAAGAATCAGATGTCTGTAATTAAAGGTGTGATATCAAAATGTGCATCCCCAAGCATTTTGGATAATTATCAGAAAATACTTGAAAGCATAAGTGAAAGTTTTCAGACAAGCGTTAGCAAGAAAAACATTCAGAAATTTGTTAAATTCCAATTGGCAAATGGATACGAGTGGAATATTCAAAGCTATAATGTATCAGGTTCAGGACAGTCAAATTACACATATTCAGTTCCAAGTAATAGAGCTTATGTAATGGTTCCTAATGAAGAAACAGTAGCAAAGGCAAAAGAGTGGTTGAAGATTGTAACGGACGGTGGAGAACTAAAAGATGTAACTGAAGAAAATTAGTTTTAGGTACAAAAAGGATTGAAAATATGGATAGAGATTATATTGGAAATTTAGGAGACAGAGATAATAAGCAGACAATAAAATTTATATCTACTAAGGCTAATACCCTTAAAGCCTTAAATGAAGTAATTAAATTAGGATATATTGAAGAAATGCTTATTATAACAGCTAAAGAATATCATCGTGATAAGAAAAAAACAGCTGATAAGATAATTGAAAAATTTAAAGGTGAAAAAATAGTTGTAAGAAGTTCATCTACAAATGAAGACTGTTTTGTAAAATCAAATGCAGGTCATTACACAAGTATTTTAGATGTAGATTCAACTAATGAAACAGCAATTATTAATGCAATAGATACTGTACTTAAATCATACACTTTAGATATTGATAATATTGAAGATGAACAGGTTTTAATTCAGCATCAGGCTGTAGATGTACTGTATAGTGGTGTTTTGTTTACTTATGATATTCAGGGGCAACGACCATATTATCTGATAAATTATGATGATAGCGGTTCTACGGATTCCATAACAAGTGGAAAAGGCGGAAAGACTTTATGGATTGCAAGAAATACGGAACTTTCAGAGTTAAATACAGCATGGAAAAATCTTCTTGAATCAGTTCAGGAAATCGAAGATTTATTGAAAATACCATTAGATATTGAATTTGCAGTAAATAAGAAAAATGAAGTAATTATTTTTCAGGTTAGACCTTTGGTTGCAAATACAAAAAATAAGAATGCGATTAATGCCATTAATGATTTCTATAGTAAATTAAATGACGTAAAAAAGGATTATGATAGAATAGAATGCAGTCTTGACGGACAACCAATGATTCTATCCGATATGGCATTTTGGAATCCTTCAGAAATTATTGGAACAAGTCCTAGAAATCTTGATTATTCATTATATAGAGAAATTATTACATCAAGGGCATGGAATCAGGGCCTTGTGCCAATGGGATATAAGAAATTAGAGAAAGAACTGATGTACAAGATTGGTGTAAAACCATATATAAGTATACAATATTCGTTTTATTCATTAATACCTGCTGAGATTAGTGAAAAATTAGCTTTAAAACTTGTTGATTTTTACGTAAATAAATTGAAACAGGACACAACTGCTCATGATAAAATTGAATTTGAAATAGTTTACACAAGTTATGATTTTAATACAGAAAACAGAACAAAAGAATTACTTGAAAATGGATTTACAAGAGCAGAAAGAAATACAATTGTAGAGGCACTTCATAAACTTACTTTAAATACAATTGAAAAACACGGATTAATATCAATGAAAGATAATGCAGATATTAATCATTTGGAAAATGAAAGAAAAAGAATAGCATCTTTGGATTCAGAAACAAATAATATTCATAGAATATTAGAAGATATAACAGAACTTTTAGATGCCATAAAAAGTCTTGGTACACCACAGTTTACAAGACAGGCAAGAATGGCATTTATGGCAAAGTCATTTTGCAGTTCATTAGTAGAAGCAGGATGGTTTACAAATGATGAAATAGATGAGTTTATGAAATCAATTAATACTGTTTCATCAAAATTTGATTATGATTTCCACAAGTTTTCATTGGGGTTAATGTCTAGAAATGAATTTAATAAAATATATGGACATTTAAGAAGTGGCACTTATGATATTCGTACAGACAGTTATAATCAGATGGTTTTCAGACCGGTAACGGAGAAGAATAAAAACTACAAAGATAAGAATGTATCTAAAGGTTTAGATGAAAACAGGTTGAAAGAAGCACTTACTTCTATTGGATTTGATATTCATCCAAAGGAATTTAATAATTTCCTTGTTTCTGCAATTGAGGGAAGAGAATTTTTTAAATTTGAATTTACTAAATCTTTAAGTCTAGTAATTGATTTAATTCAGAATTTAGGTAAATTACTTGAAATTGACAGAAAAAGCCTGTCATATATTACAGTAGAGGATTTAAAACATTGTAAGAAATTAAAAGTAGCTGAAATTAAAAAATATTTAACGGATACAATAGTAAATAATAGAAAAGAATATTATGATAAGTTAAACATCATTTTACCGGATGTCATTTTATCTAAGTTAGGTGTTTCGTTTATTCCTGTAAATGAGGCAAGACCAAATTTTATTACATCACAAAAAGTTGAGGGAGAAGTAGTAAATCTTGAAAGGGAAACAGATGAAGACCTTATGGATAAAATTGTAATGATTCCAAAGGCTGATCCCGGATATGAATGGATTTTTACAAAAGGAATAAAGGGATTTATAACAAAATATGGTGGAATGGCAAGCCATATGGCTATAAGATGTGCTGAGTTTGAAATCCCGGCAGCAATCGGATGTGGTGAAAAAATATATAATTATGCGGCATCTATGAACTACATGGAATTAGACTGTGCTAATGGCAGTATTAAAGAAGGGATGCAGTGTGAGGATTTGCGAGCACTGATTACTCAAAGAGAAGGCGTAAATCAATATGGAGATTCAACTGATGTATTAGAATCTGCATATATAAGATTTTACGAATTGCTTGGATTTATTCCACAGCCGGCTTCAAATCATGTTAAAAATGTAGGTAAATTATTTGAAAGACAATGTGATTTACTTATTGTTGTAGGTGGAGGAGCTCTTCCATGTAAATTTTATGACAGGCCTCATAACGAAGAATTACAGCCGCATAGAGACGCAATGGAAGAAAAATTAATAAGACATTGTATTGAGCAGGAAATTCCAATTATCGCAACTTGTAGAGGAATGCAGTATATGAATGCTTTGTTTGGCGGAAAGTTACTTTATCATCCTGATTTGCCGGTAGAAAGACCAAGAGGAGTGGATCACGAAGTATATCTTGTGGAAGAAGATAGAACAATTATAGTAAACAACTATCACAAGGACGTAGTTCCAATTGATGGATTAGCTCCGTGTTTTAAGCCTCTTGCAATTGATAAAGAAAATCAGACAATAGAGGCATTTGGTTCTGATGAAATGAAGATATTAGCTTTGCAGTGGCATCCTG
>NZ_FR878179.1:13242-27739 GCF_000434315.1 Eubacterium sp. CAG:156
AGCTTTGCAGTGGCATCCTGAAAGAAAATTTGAAACATCGAATGCATTGGGAGAAACAAGAAAGTTAGTAGTTAATTTTATTCAGAAACATATCAAATAATAAATGCGATAAAAAGATAAAAATGTTATGTTTATAAATTGACAGTTTTTTTGACAATGCAAAAAAAACTTATTTTAGTGTATTTTTATCTGTAATTACATTCACATATAAAAAATGATACATATTTTAAAATATAAATACTATATTTATTATATTAAATATGTTAAATTACTATCGTAACAAAGTGTTACGAAAGGGTTTAGATTTTGAAAAGAAACAGGTTTTTAGAAAGATGTCTTTCATAAAACCTGTTTCTTTGTATTTACAAAAAATGAAAGTTTTGCCTTATTGTGTTATAATTCTTAGAATAGACAATTAATAATGAATAAAGATTATGAAAAGATAAAATTTAAGGAGATAAATTTTGGAAGAGATATTAGAACAATGGAGCAAAACTTTTAATTTGAAAAATTTAAAATTGGTTGGATATCATGGCGGATATCCGATAATACAATTTGATAAAGAAGATAATATGAAATTACTTGCAATGAGTGAAAATGAAAGAAAAAGAATAATCAGAAATTGTGAGACACATGGTGGTATTGAACTTGGTGTTGGTTGGAATTTTGTAAGAACTGCCGTTTTAAGAATTAATGATGATTCAATTGTTATGGCCGGACATGAATATGTGTTAAGAAGAATGCTTGAAAAATTTATTTTATAAAGCATTTGATTTAACAGTAAAAGCATTGATATTTGACTAAATATGCCTAAAACAATGCATACTTGATGTTGAAATGGAAAAAAATTTATTGTATAATCTAATAATTATGAAAACGTTTATATTCTAAACGCTGGAGGACATACAAAATGGAAAAAGAAAACGTGAAAAGTGAAGTAACTAAAAACTTTATTGAATTGATTATCGACAAAGATTTGGAAGAAGGAAGATTTGATCATGTTCAGACAAGATTTCCACCTGAACCAAATGGATATCTTCATATTGGACATGCAAAGTCAATTCTTTTAAATTATGGTTTGGCTAAGAAATATAATGGTAAATTTAATATGAGATTTGATGATACAAATCCTACAAAAGAAAAGACAGAATTTGTAGAGTCAATTTTAAAAGATATAAAATGGCTTGGAGCTGACTGGGAAGACAGATTATTTTTTGCATCTAATTATTTTGATCAGATGTATGAGGCAGCTGTTAAGTTAATAAAAAAAGGTAAAGCATATGTATGCGATTTAACACCTGAAGAAATTAGGGAATATAGAGGTACATTAACTGAACCTGGAAAGAACAGCCCATATAGAGACAGAAGTGTTGAAGAAAATCTAGAACTATTTGAAAACATGAAGAATGGAATGTATAAAGATGGTGAAAAGGTATTAAGAGCTAAGATTGATATGTCATCTCCTAATATTAATATGAGAGATCCAATTATTTATAGAGTGGCTCATATGACACATCATAATACAGGAGATAAGTGGTGCATTTATCCAATGTATGATTTTGCTCATCCTATTGAAGATGCAATTGAACATGTAACACATTCTATCTGTACATTGGAATTTGAAGATCACAGACCTTTATATGATTGGGTAGTCACAGAACTTGAATACCCTAATCCTCCAAGACAGATTGAATTCGCAAAGTTATATTTGACAAATGTAATCACAGGAAAAAGATATATTAAAAAATTAGTTGAAGATGGAATTGTAGATGGATGGGATGATCCACGTTTAGTATCTATTGCAGCACTTAGAAGAAGAGGATTTACTCCTGAATCAATTAAGAACTTCGTTGAACTTTGTGGTATATCAAAGAGCAATAGTTCAGTTGATTATGCAATGTTAGAATATTGTATTAGAGAAGATTTAAAGACTAAGAAACCAAGAATGATGGCTGTATTAGATCCAATTAAGCTTGTAATTGACAATTATCCGGAAGACCAGGTTGAATGGTTTGATGTAGTTAATAACATTGAAAATGAAGAATTAGGAAGTAGAAAAGTTCCATTCTGTAAAGAACTATATATTGAAAGAGAAGACTTTATGGAAGAACCACCTAAGAAATATTTCAGATTGTTCCCGGGAAATGAAGTAAGACTTATGCATTCTTATTTTGTAAAATGTGTAGATTACGAAAAGGATGAAAATGGTAATGTTACTGTAGTGCATTGTACTTATGATCCGGAAACAAGAAGTGGTAATAACTTTACAGCACGTAAGGTCAAAGGAACAATTCATTGGGTATCAGCAAGACATGCTATTGAAGCTGAAGTAAGATTATATGAAAATATAGTTGATGAAGAAAAAGGAAAACTTAATGAAGATGGTTCTCTTAACCTTAATCCAAATTCACTTACAGTATTGAAGAAATGCTATTTGGAACAGGGACTTGCTGATGCAGAGCCTGAAGATAAATTCCAGTTTGTAAGACAGGGTTATTTCTGTGCAGATATTAAAGATTATACAAAAGAAAAACCGGTATATAACAGAATAGTTTCATTAAAGAGTTCTTTTAAATTACCTAAATAGAGCCAATAAAAGGTTGAGGAGGAGAAATCCTTTTCAACCTTTTATTAGTTTTAATTAAACAAAGAGAATTAACTTAAATTATATAAACAGACTTAGTTTAAATTATTCGCTATGAATTAATATAAAAATGTAAACAGATTAAAAAATGGAGAGAAGGAAGAATGGAAGAAAAATTATATACAATACCTGTAATGGATGCATTTAAGGTAGATTGTGAGTGCCCATTATGCAAAATGAGAGATGATATAGAAAACGATAATATAGCATTTGCCATGGGACCAAGTTACATGGAGGACTATATTAGATTTGAAACTGATGAAAAAGGTTATTGTTCCAGACATATAAAAAAATTATACGAATACAATAACAGATTAGGACTTGCTCTAATAATGGAAACACATTTAAAGAATGTAAAAAAGCAGGTTGATACGCTGTCTAAGGAGAAATCTTCAGGTGGATTATTTAAAAAGAAAGAAAAGAAGCCAATAACTGAATATCTGGATAAATTAAATGGAAGTTGTTTCGTGTGCGACCGTTTAAATGATACATTTGACAGATATGTTGCCACGATACTTTATTTATGGAAAAAAGAAGATAAAGATTTTTTAGAATTATATAAGAATTGTAAAGGATTTTGCTTTGAGCATTTAAATGCTTTACTTAAATATGCTGATAAAGAATTATCGGGAAATAAATTTGACGAATTTAATAAAATGACTATAGATATATTTGAACAAAATCTAGATAGAACAATTGAGGATGTAGAATGGTTTATAAAAAAATTTGATTATAGATATAAAGATGAACCATGGAAAAATTCAAAGGATGCATTAGTAAGAACAATGTACAAAACAAACGGTGTTACGGATGAAGAATGAAATAAATATAATTCTTTTACTTGTTATGAGGTAGTGAAAAATAATATAATAAAATAAGACTAATATGTATAGGAGTCGTTTTTATGAAATTAAGGAATGTTTTAATTGTTGTTAATGATATAGAAAAATCAATAATGTTATATCATGAATTATTTGGATTGGATGTAATACTAGATAATGATGGAAAATTAATAAACTTATGACAAATAGTTGGAGACAAAAAGTTATAAGATTTTATGATTTAGATGGAAACTTAATTGAAGTTGGGACAGAAGTTTAGAATTAAATTACGAAAGAGGTATTGAAATGAATATTACAGTTTATCTTGGGGCATCAGACGGAAATGATAAAACATTTAAAAGGGCAATTAAAGAATTGGGAACATGGATTGGAATAAGTGGCAACACACTTGTGTATGGTGGATCTAAAACAGGACTTATGGGAAAACTTGCAGACAGTGTATTAAATGCAGGGGGTAAAGTTATAGGAGTTGAACCACAATTTTTTATAGATGCAAAAGTTCAACATGAGGGATTAACCGAATTATTTATTACAAAAGATATGTCAGAAAGAAGAACTAAAATGATAGAATTAGGAGATGTATTTGTGACTTTTCCAGGTGGTACGGGTACTCTGGAAGAAGTGTCTGAAGTTATGTGTAAAATTTCAATGAAACAGCTTAATAATCCTTGTATTTTATATAATTTGGATGGATATTATAGCAGTTTAAAAGAATTGTTAAATCATATGATTGAAAAAGAATTTTCGTCTAAACAAAGACAGGAAGGAATTTTTTTCGCAGACAATTTAGAGGATATAAAGCAAATAGTAAATAATATATAAAAAATATATAAGCCTAAGAAGTGTATTTATTTTCATTGTGAATTAAATACACTTCTTTTTTGGCAATCTAGCTTTAGTATGGAAAAAACATGCAGTATTTAGCAAGGCATCAAAAGTATTCTTGAAAAAATTAAAGAATTATAGAAAATATACTATAAAGTATTGTCAAATCTGTGGAAAAATTCTATAATTTTTTGTGGCGAAAACTTACAATATGTCAATTAAAGAAGACTAATGATTGCAAGTGCTGATTAAGTAAAATATATATTAACGAAGGAGACTGAAATGAAAACAAGAATTGGTATTTTAGGTTATGGAAACCTGGGAAAAGGTGTAGAATGTGCAGTTAAAGAAGCTAATGATATGGAATTAGTTGCTGTATTTACAAGAAGAAATCCTAAGAATGTAACTATTTTAACAGAAAATGTTCCGGTATGTCATATTGATGAAGTTGCAGACTGGAAAGATAAGATAGATGTTATGATTTTATGTGGCGGTAGTGCTACAGATCTTCCTGTACAGACTCCACAGTTTGCTTCAATGTTTAACGTAATTGATAGTTTTGATACTCATGCAAGAATACCTGAACATTTTGCGGCAGTTGATAAGGCAGCAAAAGAAGCTGGAAAAATAGCAGTTATTTCAGTAGGTTGGGATCCTGGAATGTTCTCGCTTAACAGAGTTTATGCAAATGCAATTCTTCCAGATGGAAAAGATTATACATTCTGGGGAAAAGGTGTTAGTCAGGGACATTCAGATGCAATTCGTAGAATTAAAGGCGTTAAGAATGCAAAGCAGTATACAATTCCTGTAGAAAGTGCTTTAGAAAGAGTTAGATCGGGCGAAAATCCGGAACTTACAACAAGAGATAAGCATGAAAGAGAATGTTTTGTTGTATTAGAAGAAGGTGCAGATGCCGCTGCAGTTGAAAAAGAAATCAAGGAAATGCCAAATTATTTCTCAGATTACAATACAACAGTTCATTTCATTAGCGAAGAAGAATTAGAAAAGAATCATAGCGGAATGGCACATGGTGGATTTGTAATCCGTTCAGGAAAAACAGGAATGAATAAAGAACATAATCATATTATTGAATATAGTTTAAAATTAGATTCAAATCCTGAATTTACTACAAGTGTTTTAATTGCATATGCAAGAGCTGCTAAGCGTCTTTATGATGAAGGACAGAAAGGTTGTAAGACAGTATTAGATATTGCACCTGCATATTTAAGCGAAATGAGTGGAGAAGAATTAAGAGCTCATTTATTGTAAAATATATTTGTACAAACTGCGAAATTTACTTTTTCGGTTTTACTATGTAAAAAATCTCCCTAGATTGGGAGATTTTTTTATGAGCCCAAATTAATAAAAGGAGCCAATTGAGATGATACTTCTTATCCATACCGGAAATATCATACTGTAATGGCTCCTTTTATATTATTTAGATTTCATCAAGTTCATCATCTAAGAAATCAGTATCTTCCTTAGATGTGTTATCACCGCTCTTATCGGATGACTTTTTTAAAAAAGAGAAATGCTCTTCAACAATATCAGAATCTTTTCCACTATCATATTCATTACTATCTAAAGAATCATTATTTACTTCGATATTATCAAATGTATCATCGTTTAATTCGTCATCAAGTTCATTAAATTCATCAGGTTCTGTAGCAGCCTGATTTTCTGAGGTATTATCTGAAATACTGCTTTTATTATCAAGCTCATCATCGGTAATATTAGATTCAGTATCATATTCTTCATCGTCAGTTAGACTTGATTCGGTATTATGTTCCGTAACATTTGGTACAGATTCTTCTTCAAATATGTCTGTGCCTTCTTCAGAAATATTTGTATCTTCAAATGAATCATCGTCCTGCTTTATATCATCAATGTCTTCGAAAATATGATTTTCTTCAGAAGGTATGTCATTGTTATCAAATGTTTCGTCATTAAATGAAGAAGCATCATCTTCCTCTAATTTGACAGATGAAACAAAATCATCGTTTTCAGAGTAATTTTCATCAAAGCCGTTATTTAAATCGTCAGATTCATCAACAAAGTCATCATCTAATGATTCAAAATCATCAATGTCACTATAATCTGTATCAACAAAATCATTTTCACTATTATAATTCTTTACTTTATCAATAACTTCAGATGTTTTATCCTTTGCAAAATCAACGGCATCATTGAATAAATCTTTAGCGTTGTCAATTCTTTCTTCACCAACAAAATCTGTGATTTTGTCTTTTGCATCACTTGCTTTATCTTTAGCAAAAGTAGCAGCATCAGTTACTTTTTTTACAGCAGAATTATATTTTTCTTCGCCAACAGCATCTACAATTTTTTCTTTAGCAGAATCAGCAGCTTCTAATACTTTATCAGCAGCATTATTAGCCATTGATTTAGCTTTGTTAGAATTAAATGTAATTGTTATTTTCTGAGTCCCATTTTTGTTAGAATTTGTTTTAATATCAAAAATCTTTTCGTCATCAAAGTCTTCAAAAATATCATCTTCAGTATATTTTTCCTCTTTGCGCTTCTTTAAATAAGATACCCCTCCAACAGCAGCGCCAATAACAGCGGCTGAACCAACTAATTTTTTAAAAAATCCCATAATACAGTCTCCTTTCGTTGCCAACATTTTAATATAATTATATAACTATTTTAGACTAAAATAAAGGAGAAATACATTAAATAATGTAAAGAAATTATGACAATTTTAATATTATTTATTAAATAAATAAGGACATAATGTCATAAGTTATTGTGTGAGTAAAAAGTGAGTAAAAATAAACTCATGTATATTACATATGCTAAAAAATAGAATGTAATAAATTTACATAAATATCTATATTGAATATGAATAATAAAAATGATACTCTACCTATTAGATTAGTTAAATATTCGTAAGAAAAGAGGAAAAACAAATGAAAATTACAGAGAATGGAAAAAATACTCTAATAAATGAACTTAAAGATTTTGATTTGGAACAGACATTAGAATGTGGTCAGTGTTTTAGATTTTATAAGTTAGATAAAGAAGAATATGTTATTGTTGCAAAAAATAAAATGCTTCATATAAAACAAGATGAAAATCAACTTATATTTTATAATACTTCAAAGGAAGATGTAGAAAAAATATGGACTAATTATTTTGATTTAGATAGAGATTATGATGAAATTAAATCATATTTGTTAAAGAAGGATAATAAATTAGAAAGTGCAATTAAAGAAAATTATGGAGTTAGAATTTTAAATCAGGATTTCCATGAAGTGCTAATATCTTTTATTATTTCACAAAACAAACAAATACCTCAAATCAAGCAGATTGTAAAAAGAATAAGTGAACAATATGGTGAATATCTTGGTGAGGTAAATGGTGAAAAATACTATAGTTTCCCAAATCCTGAAAAGTTAGGGAAAATAACAGAAGAAGCATTTAGGGAAATGAAGTCCGGATTTAGGGCACCTTATTTATATGATGCATCACAAAAGCTTGCTTTGGGTGAAATAAATGAAGAATTATTTGCAAATCTAAATGAAGAAGATGGAAGAGAATTATTAAAGTCAATAAAGGGAGTGGGAGATAAAGTTGCAAACTGTGTTTTGCTATTTGGACTTGGATATAGAAATGCATTTCCTATTGATGTTTGGATTAAACGTATAATGGAAGCCATTTATTTTGGAAAAGAGACAAGTAAAGAGGAAATACAAAAATTCGCATCTAATCATTATGGTGAGTATGGAGGCTATGCACAGCAGTATTTATTTTGCTTTGGAAGAAATGGTAAAATTGGAACGAATACAGATAAAAAGAAGAAAAGTAACAATAAAAAATAAAAATAAGGGGTTGCATATTTGAAATAATTGATATATTATTAGGTTATTGGGTTAGCACTCAAAAAGAAAGAGTGCTAACAAGCTGAAAAGGAGGTAGTTTTAAATGAAATTAGTACCATTAGGAGACAGAGTAGTATTGAAACAGGCTGAACCTGAAGAAAAGACACAGTCAGGAATTATTTTGACAACACAGTCACAGGAAAAACCACAACAGGCAGAAGTAATTGCTGTAGGTCCCGGTGGAGTTGTAGACGGTAAAGAAGTAACAATGCAGGTTAAAGCCGGAGATAAAGTAATATATTCAAAATATGCAGGAAATGAAGTTAAATTAGATGGCGAGGAATATATTATAGTTAGACAGAACGATATTTTAGCTGTAGTTGAATAGCTTTAATATCATACTTATAAATTGGAAATTTGAATGGAGGTTATAAAAATGGCTAAAGAAATTAAATTTGGAGCAGATGCCAGAGTTGCGTTAGAAGCTGGAGTAAATCAGTTGGCAAATACAGTAAAAGTAACACTTGGACCTAAAGGAAGAAATGTTGTTTTAGATAAATCATATGGTGCACCACTTATTACTAATGATGGTGTAACAATTGCTAAAGAAGTTGAATTAGAAGATGCATTTGAAAATATGGGTGCACAGTTGGTTAGAGAAGTAGCTACTAAGACAAATGATGTTGCAGGTGATGGAACAACAACAGCTACAGTTTTAGCACAGGCTATGATTAATGCAGGAATGAAAAATTTAGCTGCAGGTGCTAACCCAATTATTTTAAGAAAGGGTATGCAGAAAGCTACAGATGAAGCTGTTAAGGCAATTTCAGAAATGAGTAGTAAGGTTACAGGTAAGGAACAGATTGCTAAAGTAGCTGCAATTTCAGCTGGAGATGAAGAAGTCGGAGAAATGGTTGCAGATGCAATGGAAAAAGTTTCTAACGATGGTGTAATCACAATTGAAGAATCAAAGACAATGAAAACTGAGCTTGACCTTGTTGAAGGTATGCAGTTTGACAGAGGATATATTTCAGCATATATGGCAACAGATATGGAAAAGATGGAAGCAAACCTTGATAATCCATATATTTTAATAACAGATAAGAAGATTTCAAATATTCAGGAAATTCTTCCAATTCTTGAACAGATTGTACAGAGCGGCTCAAAACTTTTAATTATTGCTGAAGATGTAGAAGGTGAAGCTCTTACAACATTAATTGTTAATAAACTTCGTGGAACATTTAACGTGGTTGCAGTTAAGGCTCCTGGATACGGTGACAGAAGAAAAGAAATGTTAAAAGATATTGCAATTCTTACAGGTGGTCAGGTTATTTCAGAAGAATTAGGCTTATCACTTGCTGAAACTAAGATTGAAGACCTTGGTCGTGCTAAATCAGTTAAGGTTCAGAAAGAAAATACAATTATCGTTGATGGCGAAGGAAATTCTGAAGAAATTCAGGGAAGAATCGCTCAGATTAAAGCTCAGCTAGCTGAAACAACATCTGATTTTGATAAAGAAAAATTACAGGAAAGACTTGCTAAGATGGCAGGTGGAGTTGCAGTTATCAGAGTTGGTGCTGCTACAGAACCTGAAATGCAGGAAAAGAAACTTCGTATGGAAGATGCTTTAAATGCTACAAGAGCTGCTGTAGAAGAAGGAATTATTTCAGGTGGTGGTTCTGCATATATTCATGCATCAAAGAAAGTTGCTAAATTAGTTGATACATTAGAAGGCGATGAAAAGACAGGCGGACAGATTATTCTTAAAGCTCTTGAAGCACCATTATTTACAATTGCACAGAATGCCGGACTTGAAGGTTCAGTTATCGTAAATAAAGTACGCGAATCAGAACCTGGAAACGGATTTGATGCATACAATGAAAAATATGTACAGATGGTTGATGCCGGAATCCTTGACCCTGCAAAGGTTACAAGAAGTGCATTACAGAATGCAACAAGTGTTGCAAGTACATTATTAACAACAGAATCGGTTGTTGCAAATATAAAGGAAGATGCACCGGCTATGCCTGCAAATCCGGGAATGGGAATGATGTAGGCATCAAAGTGGGGAGATTTTAACCCTACATCAATTTAACAAAATTATATATAGATATATTTTAAAGAAGTGCTGACAGACATGTAAATGTTTTGTCAGCGCTTTTTTGATAAAAAATACTACAATTTTGACCACAATATTAAAATATGCTATGATATTTGAATACTTAAAAATTTATGAAAAGGGTTTAGAAATAAAAACAATAAGAAATTATGGAGGGAAAACAAAATCATCTTCATATTTAAATAATGCAATCAGTGTTCCTGATAAGCCGGGAGTTTCAATTACTAATGCATGTTCAGTTGTGCTAAGTGGTAAGGGTGGAATTGATAATGTTGTAAATAATGCAGGTGCTTATGCTCTATTCTCAGGAGATATAAGCAGAGTTATGTCTTATTGCAATGGTAATGCAGTTGCTGAACCAAGATTACAGAAATTCATTACTATGACAACAGTAAACGGTGTGCCAAAAAAGAAAGTGTATACAGGTAAAAATATTACATTTAAAAATATTGAAATCACATATAGAGATGTAACTTTAAGAGAAGGCATTGATTATACAATAACATATAAAAATAACAAAAAAATCGGTAAAGCCACAGTTAAAATTAATGGAATAGGTATTTACAATGGAACACAGAATGTTACATTTAATATTGTTCCTGCAAAAGCAAATATTAAGGCAAAAGGCTTGAAGAACAAAATTAATGTAAAATTATCGAAGATTAAAGGTACATCAGGTTTTGAAATAGTATATTCTTTAAAGAAAAATTTCAAGAAAAAACATATAGTAACATGTAAGAAAAATAAATATACAATCAAGAAACTTGCAGGCAAAAAAACATATTATGTAAAAGCCAGAGCTTTTAAGAAGAATAATAAAAAGAAAATTTATGGAAACTTTAGCAAGACTATAAAGGTAAAAGTAAAAGCGTAGAAGTAAACAAAACTAGTACTTAGAATTTAATCATAATTAAATCTTAAGAAATTGAGTGACGGAATTTAAAAAACATTAGATATTCTATAATCAAATAGAATGTGTTTTAGAAAAGGAGCAGAAAATGTACAACATATTAGTATGTGATGATGACAAAGAAATCGTAGAAGCGATTGATATTTATTTATCAAAAGAAGGTTATAATGTAATTAAGGCTTACGATGGATTAGATGCAATTGAAAAATTGAAGTCAAACGAGGTACAGCTTCTATTAATTGATGTAATGATGCCTAAGCTTGATGGATTAAGAGCTACTTTAAAAATCAGAGAAAACAGTAGTATACCTATTATTATTTTATCTGCTAAATCAGAAGATTCAGATAAAGTAGTAGGACTTGATGTGGGAGCGGATGATTATATTACAAAGCCGTTTAATCCGTTAGAGTTGGTTGCCAGAGTTAAATCACAGATACGAAGATATACACAGTTTGGAAATATAGCCGAAAAGAAAAGCAATACATATGTTGTTGGAGGCCTTGAGATTGACGACGACAGAAAAATGGTTACGGTTGATGGTGAACCTGTAAAAGTAACACCATATGAATATAACATTTTGCTTCTGCTTATCAAGAATCCGGGAAGGGTTTATACAATTGAGCAGATATATGAAAGTGTTTGGAATGAACCTGCAATTTCTGCTGACAACACTGTAGCTGTTCACATAAGACACATTCGAGAAAAGATAGAGATTAATCCAAAAGAACCAAGATATTTAAAAGTAGTTTGGGGTTTAGGATATAAAATCGAAAAAATGTAGGAGTGTACCTTATGAAAAAATGGAAAACAATTTTTAATGTTTTAATTGCCATAGGAATTGTGGGAATATGTTATTCTTCTATGTACTTCGAGTTTAACGATAAAACTATAATGTCCAGAAATGAGGCAATGAGAAATTACAATAATATTGTTGAATCATCATTTTCAGCATTGTTATCAGATGTTGGAAATATTGCAACATATTATGATAAATATGGTAAAGATGAAAATGCGGTATTGCCTAACTCCAGTTATACTATAAAGCAATTGATTGAAATGTATGATAAACAGGATATTTCATCAGAGTATAATATGGGTGACTATTATGGAAATAGTGATTATTATGATAATGGCAGATATGAAGACGACAATAATGCATATAGTGATTATTTAGAGTATTCAAGTGATTATAATTTACAGGATTTTATGGATAGAAATCCTGAATATAGTTCAACTGAAAGTAAAGCAATTTTTAATTTCTTTTGTGATTATTCACTGTATAAATATTCGAGTAAGTATATGAATAATATAGATTCAAATGTATCGTACAAGATTTCGTATACCGATGTAGATGGGCAGCATATAGAATATAATACACAGGATGCCGAGAAGATTCTTACATCAAATGAATATAAAGAATATTTTTTGTATGACCAGTTGAACGATATAAAAATCTGTACTTTAGATAAACAGTTTTTTACAGCTGAAATATTTAACAGCAAGTGTAAAACATTTACAGATTACAATGATTTATATGTTTTAATGGCTGTTAATACAACATACCCATATGATACTAATTTAAGTTATTATGTAAAAGATGTAGTTACTTCAAAAAAGGAAATTTTAAAATACAACATAATGATTGTTATTCTTGGACTTAGTTGTGTGATTGCAGGTATAGCAGGTATTGGACTTGCTATTACAACAGGCAAGAATAAATGGAAGGAACCGGCATATTTATATACTATTGATTATTCATGGTGGGATTTAGTTGCAGTATCAGGTTTTGTTGTGACCTTAATTATTAATGCAGCATCCAGAGGTTTTTATACTGATGAAATTGATAATGTAATTAATCAAAACATTCTTAAAATAGTTTTATCAGCAATAATTTTTGTATGCTCAGAAATTATCGTTCAATTTGTAATGAGTATTATACGTAGATTAAAAGCAAAATCCCTCATTAGAACAAGTCTGCTTTATATTGTATTTAAGAAAAGCGAAGCGTTGTGGACTAATTTAAAAACAACGGTTAAAGTTATTATTTTTATGATAGTGATTATTACAGTCGCTTTAATAGACAGTGCGATTTATAGCATATTTTATTCTTTTGGTTTATTAGTTATAGCATTGCTAATAGAAACAGTAGCTTTAGCAGTTGTATTGTGGAAGTTTTTGGTTGAATATGAATTTATAAATGAAGAAACAGATAAGATTGCAAGCGGAGATACAAAAAGAACGATAAACGAAAAGCTTTTTTTTGGAATTAACCGTAGAATGGCACATAGTGTAAATAGTATTGGAATGGGAATTGATAAGGCAGTTGATCAGAATGTTAAGAATGAACGTATGAAAACAGACCTGATAACTAATGTATCACATGACATTAAAACACCTCTTACATCAATTATTAACTATGTTCATTTGTTAGATCAGGAAGAACTCGAAAATGAAAAGGCACAAGGATATGTAAAGATTTTGGAAGAAAAATCAAATCGTTTGAAGATACTTGTAGATGATTTAGTTGAAGCATCTAAGTTAAGCTCCGGAACAATTAAATTGACAAAAACAAAGATTAATCTTACAGAACTTATCAGACAAAGTTTAGGTGAATATGAAGAAAAATTTGAAGATAAGAAACTAAATATTGTTACAAATTTTCCTGAAGATGAAGTTTATATTTTTGCTGATGGAAGAAAAATGTGGAGATTATTAGAAAATCTTTATGGAAATATTTACAAATATGCTTTGGCTAATACAAGAGTATATATTGATGCGAATATTGTTGGCTCAAAAGTAAGAGTTGAAGTTAAAAATATTTCTGAGAGTCAGTTGAACTTTAACAGTGATCAGTTAACGGAAAGATTTATTAGAGGTGATGTTTCAAGAAGTACTGAAGGTAGTGGATTAGGATTATCTATAGCACAAAGTATAGTTGAAAATCACGGTGGAACATTTGATATTATTTTGGATGGAGATTTATTTAAAGTAATATTTGTAATGGATTTAATTAAATAAAAAGTTTTTTCCTAATAAGAAATGTGATAAAATAAGTTTATATGTTATCATAGATATAGTTATGATAAGAAATGATTTAACAAAGCAGATTTGGAGCAATCATATGAATATAAATGAATTGAAGGGCATTGGAGAAAAAACAGAAAAAGTATTTAATAAAGCAGGCATTCATACAACGGATGACCTGCTTAAATACTATCCAAGGAATTATGATATATATGAAATGCCGTTGTGGATACGTGATTTAAAATGCAATCAAATTTGTGCAGTAAAAGCAATAGTTTACAAACAAATTGAAAT
>NZ_FR878179.1:27767-33295 GCF_000434315.1 Eubacterium sp. CAG:156
ATCAGACGTGTTCGTAATTTACAAATTGTAACAGCGTATTTACAGGATGATACTAAAAATGTTATTCGGACAACGTGGTTTAATGCGGCATATCTTAAGAACACATTAAAACCAGGAGCAAGTTTTGTATTTAGAGGTATGGTCAAGGAGAATAGAGGAGCGTTTGTTTTAGAACAACCAAAAATTTATAAGATAAATGAATATAAAGAATTGTTAGATAAAATGCAACCTATTTATCCTCTAGTTTCGGGCTTAACTGAAAAAATGGTTACAAAAGCGGTTGTGCAGGCTATTAAAGTTGAATTGCCGGTTAAAGAATATATGCCAGATGCGGTACTTAAAGAGAGGGGTCTGCTTGATATAAACAAAGCATATATACAGATTCATTTTCCTAAAAATAAAATGGAGTTAAAGCAGGCAAAAGACAGAATAATTTTTAATGAATTTTTTGATTTTACATATTCACTTAGAAAATTTAAAGATAGTGATAAAGATAATGAAAATAGATTTGTTATAAATAATTCAGAAATAATTTCAACGATAATAAATGATTTGCCATATAAACTGACAAATGCACAGCTTAGAACATGGAATGAAATTGAAAAAGATATGTCCGGTTCTAAAGTAATGAATAGACTGATACAAGGAGATGTAGGTTCGGGAAAAACGATAGTTGCAACATTGGCTCTTATAAGTGCAGCATTAAGTGGATATCAGGGAGCAATAATGGTACCGACTGAAGTTCTTGCAAGACAACATTTGGAAAGCATTAATGAATTAATTGCAGAAAATGAACTAAATATAAATACTGTTTTACTTACAGGTTCAATGAAGGCAAAAGAAAAAAGAGAAGCATATGCAAAGATAGAAAGTGGAGAAGTGTCAATTATTATTGGAACACATGCATTGATTCAGGATTCAGTAAATTATAAAAATTTAGCATTAGTAATAACTGATGAACAGCATAGATTTGGAGTAAGACAGAGAGAATCTATTGCAAATAAAGGTTCAATGCCACACATAATTGTAATGAGTGCAACTCCGATTCCAAGAACTCTTGCAATTATTATGTATGGAGATTTGGATATATCAATAATTGATGAATTACCAGCGAACAGATTACCAATCAAAAACTGCGTTGTTGGTACAAATTACAGACCGAATGCTTATAAGTTTATAGAACAACAGGTAGTACAAGGCAGACAGGCATATATAATTTGCCCGACTGTTGAATTTAGCGAAGCTATTGAAGGTGAAAATGTAATTGACTATTGCGATACATTAAAAAACATATTTCCACCATATATAAACATTGAATATTTACATGGAAAAATGAAGCCTGCAATGAAGAATGAGATAATGGATAGATTTGCTAAAAATGAAATACAGATATTAGTATCAACTACGGTGGTTGAAGTTGGAGTAAATGTCCCTAATGCTACAGTTATGATGATTGAAAATGCAGAAAGATTTGGACTTGCAGGGCTGCACCAACTTAGAGGACGAGTAGGAAGAGGAAAATATCAGTCGTATTGCATTTTTATTAATGCCTCAGAAACAAAGAAAGCTTCTGAGAGACTTGAAATACTTAATCATTCAAATAATGGATTTGAAATAGCCAACGAAGACCTTAAATTACGAGGCCCGGGAGATTTCTTCGGTGTAAGACAAAGTGGTGATATGGAGTTTAAACTAGGTGATATTTACAGTGATGCAAGCATTTTAAAAACTGCAGCTGATATGGTAAATAGAATTGAAGATGGCGAAATTGAAGTGTCAGATGTAGAAAAACAAAGGCTTGATGAATATATAGACAAATATATATATTCAAGTGGCTTGAATATTTAAATTACTATGGTATAGTTAAATGTTGAATGGCATTTAAGTAATTATGTATTATGTTATTTATTAAAATAAAGGAAAATATCGGCAGTAATTTGTGCATATAAATAAATTGGAGGTAACACAATGAATATTGTAGTTTTATGCGGTGGAACAAGTACAGAAAGAGAAGTATCATTGAATTCAGGTTCAATGGTGTGTGATGCTTTAAGAAGTATTGGACATAATGCTGTGCTTTTAGACGTATTTTTTGGAAATGAAAATAAAAATCTTTTAGATGTAAGTGATTTTGATGTACAGGCTGAAAAGGAAAAATTACAGAAATTATCAAAAGATGTTGATAAAGTAAAGAAAGAAAGAAAAGGCTTCTTTGGTGAAAATGTATTTGAAATATGCCAGCAGGCAGATATTGTATTTATGGCTCTTCATGGTGCAAATGGAGAAGATGGAAAATGTCAGGCTGCATTTGATCTGCAGGGAATAAAGTATACAGGAGATGGAAGTGTTGCAAGTGCATTAGCTATGGATAAAAGTATTACAAAGCAGATATTTATGGCTCAGAATGTATCTACTCCAAAAGGAATATGGATAAAAAAAGGTGAAAGTACAAATTTAAGTGATTATGGAATGAAGATTCCGGTTGTAGTTAAAGCAAGCAATGGCGGCTCTAGTGTAGGAGTAGTTATTGTAAAAGATGAAAAAGATTACGATGCAGCTTTAAAAGAGTGTTTTGCATTAGAAGATACAATTGTAATTGAAGAATTTGTTGAAGGAAGAGAATTTTCTGTAGGTGTTGTTGATGGAAAGGCTTTACCGATAGTTGAAATTATTCCAAAAACAGGATGGTATGATTACAAGAATAAATATCTTCCGGGTGCAACAGAAGATGTATGTCCGGCACAAATTAATGAAGAACTTACAAAGAAAATGCAGAAATTGGCAGAGGAAGCATGTAAAGCACTTGGAATAGTAACTTATTCGAGAGCAGATGTTTTGATGAAAAAAGATGGCTCAATGTATTGTATAGAAGTAAATACTTTACCGGGAATGACAGTTACAAGTCTTGTGCCGCAGGAAGCAAGAGCAATGGGAATGGAATTTCCACAGCTTTGTGAACATTTGATTAATGTTTCAATGAAAAAATATAAGTAAAAATTAAGGAGAAAGTTGAGTTAATATTGCTATTTGAAATAAATTCGATAAATAATACAGTATAATAAACGTATATATTTAATATTAAATCAACAGGAAATATTGATGAAAAATATGACAATTGAAAACATTACAAAGGCATGTAATGGTAAGTTTTATGGAGATAAATCATTATTAGACAAAGAAATAACAGGTGTTGAAAAAGATAGCAGACTAATAGAAGAAGGATATTTATATATACCTTTTGTTGGTAATGTTGTGGACGGACATAAATTTATTCCACAGGTTTTTGAAAAAGGTGCGCTTGTAACATTGTCAGAAAAGATTCTGGAAACAGAAGAATATCCTTATATTAAGGTAGAGTCTACAGCGTTAGCATTAAAAGAAATTGCGACATTTTACAGAGAACAACTTGACTGTAAAATAATTGGAATAACAGGAAGTGTTGGAAAGACAAGCACAAAGGAAATAATAGCGTCTGTTTTAGAACAGAAATTTGATGTTTTAAAAACACAAGGTAATTACAACAATGAAATCGGAATGCCTTTAACAATACTTAAAATAAGAGAAAATCATGATATCGCTGTTATTGAAATGGGAATTAGTGATTTTGAGGAAATGCACAGATTGTCTGCAATTTCAAAACCGGATGCATGTGTTATAACAAATATTGGTACATGTCATTTGGAAAATTTAGGTGATAGAGATGGTGTATTTAAGGCAAAAACAGAAATTTTTGATAACCTTAAGGAAAATGCATATGTAGTTTTAAATGGTGATGATGACAAATTATCACAGATAAAAGATGTAAGAGGAGTTAAGCCTGTTTTCTTTGGAATAGAAACAGATAGAGATGTTTGTGCAGTTAAATACCAGTCTTTAGGAATTGAAGGAACAAAAGTTACAATAAGATATTTTGACGAAGAGTTTGAAACAATAATACCAATTCCTGGTCATCATATGATTTACAATGCGATGGCTGCTTCATGTTTTGGAAAACATTTTGGAATGACAACAGAAGAAATAGATAAGGGTATTAGAAGTCTTAAGGCTATAAGTGGAAGAAATAATATTTTCCACACAGATAAATATGTTGTTATTGATGATTGTTATAATGCTAATCCTATGTCCATGAAAGCTTCTTTAAGCGTATTGAATGAAGCAAATACTAGAAAAGTAGCAATTCTTGGAAATATGTATGAATTAGGAGAAAATGAAAAACAACTCCATAGAGAAGTTGGAATACATGCTGCAAATCTTAGCATTGATGTTGTTATATGCATAGGTGAATTAGCAAAAAATATTGCAGATGCTGCAAAGGAAAATAATAAAAATATTAAAGTGCTTTATTTTGAAACAAAAGAAGAATTTGAAAACAAAATGGATGACATATTAAAAGAAAATGACTCTATTTTAGTAAAAGCTTCAAACAGCATGAAATTTAAAACAATAGTTGAAAAATTGTCATAACAGTTTATCTTTAGCAGATTGACGGATTTAGAAAATATGTATTATCGGAATTTTACATAAAATAATTTATAATTGAAAGGTAAAAAAACATATGGAAAAAATTGTTTTAGAAAATGAAGAATTGTACGTGGAAATTAATTCTGTTGGTGCTGAATTATCAAGAATTAAAAACAAGAAAAATGACAAAGAATATTTATGGAATGCAGATGAAAAATATTGGAAAAGACATTCACCTGTTTTATTTCCTTTTGTTGGAAGCTTAAAAGACAAGAAATATAAGTATGATGGAAAAGAATATTCTATGGGACAGCATGGGTTCGCAAGAGATATGGAATTCCAACTTCTAACTAGTAAGTCAGATGAAATATGGTTTGTCTTAAATGCATCTGATGAAACAATTGCAAAATATCCTTTTATTTTTTCTTTAGAAATTGGGTATAAATTAGAGAAAAATAATATTAAGGTAATGTGGAAAGTTAAAAACAATGATACAAAGGAAATGTACTTTTCAATTGGAGCACATCCGGCTTTTTATTGTCCTATTAATGATGGTGAAGAACAAAGTCAGTGTTATATTAAAACGGATTGCAAAAATGAATTTACATATTTCAAAATTGCCGAAGGTGGTGTAAAGGATACAAGTGCAACATATAAAATAACTGTTGATAATAAAGGAATATTTAATATAACAAAAAATATGTTTGACGATGACGCTTTAATTGTAGAGGATAATCAGATTCATAGTCTTTCATTATTAGATTCAAATAAAAATGAATATGTAAAAGTTGAATTTGATATGCCACTTTGTGGTATTTGGTCTCCTGCAAAGAAAAATGCTCCATTTATCTGTTTAGAACCATGGTGCGGTAGATGTGACTCTAAGGATTTTGATGGAGAATTACAGGATAGAGAATACGGAAACAAATTAAAACCATCAGAAGAATTTGAAAGTGGATATTCAATAACAATTTATTAAATTATTTTACAAAAAAGTTCCAGAATGATATTGTAAAGTTATCATTTTGATGCATATTATATTAAAAAAAGAGCTGCCTTTCGGCAGC